>NZ_JAAGNB010000146.1:0-4887 GCF_010550475.1 Amycolatopsis sp. SID8362 | reverse complement strand
GCGACGCCCAGGTCATCGAGCTGGCCAGGGCGGCCGACCAGGTGCGCGCGGAGCCCGCGGACATGCCGCTGCTGCGGCGGCGCCGCGACGAGCTCCGCGCGCACATCCACGAAGGCAAGCTCGACGCGGTGCGGCGCCAGCACTCGCTCGGCAAGCTGACCGCGCGGGAACGCCTGGCACTGTTGCTCGACGAGGACTCGTTCACCGAGATCGAGCCCTACCGGCGGCACCAGGCGAACGGGCCCGGGCTGGCGGGCAACCGCCCGTACACCGACGGCGTCGTCGCCGGGTCCGGCACCATCGACGGGCGCCGCGTCTTCGTCTACGCCCAGGACTTCACGCTGTTCGGCGGCTCGCTCGGCGAGGCGCACGCGGCCAAGATCCACAAGGTGCTCGACCTCGCGGTGGCCAACGGCGCCCCGGTGATCGGGCTCAACGACAGCGGCGGCGCCCGGATCCAGGAAGGCGTCCTCGCGCTCAACGGCTACGGCGGCATCTTCCGCCGCCAGGTCGAGGCGTCCGGCGTGATCCCGCAGATCAGCGTGATCCTCGGCCCGTGCGCGGGCGGCGCGGCGTACTCGCCGGCGCTGGCGGACTTCACGTTCATGGTGCGCGACACGGCGCGGATGTACCTGACCGGCCCGGACGTCGTCGAGGCGGTGACCGGCCGCCGCGTGACCCACGAGGAGCTCGGCGGCGCCGACGTCCACGGCACCCACTCGGGGGTCGCGACGGTCGTGCACGACGACGAGGAGAGCTGCCTCGCCGACGTCCGCTACCTGGTGTCCCTGCTGCCGGGCAACTACCTGGACCCGCCGCCGGACGCGAGCTCGTCCAGCGCGAAGGACGACTACCGGCCCCGGCTGGCGGAACTGGTGCCGGTCGAGCCGAACCAGCCGTACGACATGCGCGACGTCTTCGCGGAGGTCGCCGACGACGGCGAGTTCTTCGAGCTGCACGAAGGCTGGGCCCGCAACGTGCTGTGCGCGCTGGCCCGCATCGACGGCCGGGTGGTCGGCCTGGTCGGCAACCAGCCGGTGGTGTTCGCCGGCGTGCTCGACGGCCCGGCTTCCCAGAAGGCGGCGCGGTTCGTGCGGTTCTGCGACGCGTTCGGCATCCCGCTGGTCAGCCTGGTCGATGTCCCGGGCTTCCTGCCGGGCGTCGAGCAGGAGCGGAGCGGGATCATCCGCCAGGGCGCGCAGCTGCTGCACGCGTACTGCGAGGCGACGGTCCCGCGGATCCAGGTGATCCTGCGGAAGGCCTACGGCGGCGCGTACATCGTGATGGACTCCCGGTCGATCGGCTGCGACCTGTCGCTGGCCTGGCCGACCAACCAGATCGCGGTGATGGGCGCGGAGGGCGCGGTGAACGTCCTGCACCGCCGCGAACTGGCGGCGGCGCCCGACCCGGACGCGTTGCGGGCGAAGCTGGTCGCGGAGTACACCGAGGAGTACTTGAACCCGCAGTACGCGGCCGAGCGCGGCCTGGTCGACGACATCATCGACCCGGCAGAGACCCGCGCGGCGCTGGCCCGCGGGCTGGCGATGCTGCGGGACAAGCGGAAGCCGGGACCGTCCCGCAAGCACGGGAACCTGCCGATCTAGGGGGCCGGGATGGTGGTGCGGGTGGTCCGGGGCGCACCGGACGACGTGGAACTGGCGGCGCTGGTGACGGCACTGGCGCTGCTGGCGGCGGGTGCGCCGCCTGCGCCGGCCGTCGAGGTCGGTGGCTGGCGGGCGCGGGGGACGGGCGAGCCGCTCTTCCGGCGCCCGGGCGCCTGGCGGCTGTCGGGCTTGCCGCGCTGACCCGAGATGTAGTGAATGACTCATTCCTGTCGTCCGACGACAGGAATGAGTCATTCACTACGTCCGTGCCCAGGGGCCGGGTGGTCACGCAGCCCGGTCGCGCTCCTCCTCCGCCTGGCGGGCCTGCGTGAACTCCCGCAGCCGGGCCGCCGCCGCGCCCTCCCTGGCCGGGGAATACGTGCTGTGGCCCGGGTGCACCGCCACGTAGCGCACGATTCCGTCGAGGAGGACCTCGACCTCCGTGTGCTCGCCGGGGACGAACGCGCCTCCGCAGGCCGCGCAGGTGCGCTGGCGCTCCGCGGCGCCCCGGGGGGTCTCGTGATCGGTCATGACGCACCTCGCTCGAGGGATCCAGGTGAAATCTCGGTCATCCCAGTGCACTCCCCGTGCGTTCCCCGCCGCCACTCGTGCGGTGCGCATCCACCCGGACCTGAGTCGCGCACATCCGATCCGCGACCGCGCGGGCGCATCGTGGACCCGTCCCACCGGAAGGAGAAAGCCATGACAGCAGCAGCGGTTCCGGCCGAACCCCAGCAGCCCGCCGAGCCGGAGCGGGCGGCCGAGCGGCACCTCAGCGCCGTGCCGGACCTCGAGCCGGAGGCGGACGAGCCCGGGCACATCGTGCGCGGGTACAACTGACCCGCACTTTCGGAGATGACCACGTCCCGGCCGCCACGGGAAACTGGAGGTCGGCCGGGGCGTCACGGGGTTCCCGGCGGGGCGAGCCAGTGGCCTGTCCGCGATGCACGTCTGCGTGGGCCGGGCGCACCGGCGGACGTTCGGTTGGGAGGCCGGCGAATGGCAGTGCGCCTCCAGCTCACCGCTGGCTTCGAGATCCTCGAGGAGTGGGCTGAATCCGCGACCCAGGCCCAGCGCAACGCGCTCTACGAAGCGCTGTTCGCGGTCGGCGACGGTTCGGCGTTCCTCGTTTACGACATTTTCGGCGACGCGGAAAACCCGCGCAATTTCGTCGTCGTCGTGAAAGCGAATCTCGTCCTCAAAATCATGGTGCAGCGCGCGGAATCATCCTTTGAAATCCGTTATGTCGGCGCGCTCGAAGACGACGTCGACGTCGCGCCGGCCCAGTCGGGCCCGGCCAACCCGGAGTAACCGGCGCTGATCCTGCTCTGAATGGCGCAATGCGCGTTCGCGTGCGGGGGAGCACCGCCGCGTAGGTGGCCCAATATCGCCTGCTCCGGTCATGTGTTTCGCACCTTGACTATCGCCCTCCCGGTATGGAACTCTTCATATGTTCGCTGGTCAGAACGTTATTTTTGGGGCGAATAACGAGGAGGCAGCACAATGTCGTCACCTGAACTGCCGGGTCTTGACGTTTCCAGCCGGGTCCGGGCGCGGGACATCCAGATGACCGGGACTGCCGATCTCGGCCGCCGGGTCCTGATGATCACCGGTGCGGTGGACACCACCGACCACGACGTCTCGGTCAGCGTCAACCTGCCCGAGCCGGGCCGCTGGCACGTGATCAAGGCGGAAACCAACCTGACCGACCAGACCTGGGTCGCCATGCAGGCCGTGCTGGACGAGGAATCCACGTTCCTCGACGACGACTTGCTGATGTCGCCGCAGTTCACCAAGAGCTTCATGACCCCGGACCAGCGCCGCCTCACGTTCTACGACGGCGAGGTGCGCCCGGGCGAAACCGTGCTCAAGGCCTATTCGATGGAGACGGGCGGGCGCAAGCCGGCGTACTTCTACTCCCGGTACAGCCCCATCCCCACCGACAGCGCCGAGCAGTCGCAGCAGACGCTGGACGAGCTGGTCGCGCACGGCATGAACCAGCGACCCGTGATCGAGCTGATCGTCCCGGTGACCGTCATCTGACGACCCGCCGGGTCCCGATCGAGCTGGGGAGCACATGATCACGTTCGTGCCCGAGCCGCACCTGCTGGACTCACCCCGCGGACGTGCGTGGCCCCGGCCCCCGGTGCCGGCCCCGGTCCGCGGCACGGTGCCCGCCACCTCGGCGGACGTCGTGGTCGTCGGCGCCGGCCCGGCCGGTGTCGCGGTGGCTTCCGCGCTGTGGCACCACGGCGTCCGCGACGTCGTCATCGCCGACCGGACCGGCCGCCCGTGCGGCCGGTTCTTCGGCCGCATCGACCGCCTGGGCCAGCGCGTCCTCCGGTCCCCGTACGAGCACCACCCCGGGGTCGAGGGCTACCGCGACTGCGAGCTCCTGGACTTCGCGCGCCTGCACTGGGGGCGGCTGACGCCGGCCGAGCGGCGCCAGATCCGGATGTCGCAGGCGGGCCACCGGTCGGTCGTCCCGGTCGACGTCTTCGACGCCTACTGCGACCACCTGATCGCGAGCCACCACATCGGCAGCAAGACGTGGCAGGCGCGCGTGCGCGAGGTCGTGCCCGAAGGCGACGCGGTCACCGTGCGGGCCGACCGGTTCTCGGTCACCGCCCGGCACGTCGTGCTGTGCCTCGGCGAAGAGCGCCGGGAAGCCCCGGATTCCTGGTGGGGTGGCGGTTCCGCACCGGCCGGAGTGTCCTATTGGGACGAATCGGTGCCGGTCGGCGGGCGGTGCCTGGCGGTGGTGGGCGCCGGGCTCACCGCGGCCCACCTGATCGCCGGCGCGCTCGCCGAAGGCCGCGAGGTGCACTGGGTCGTGCGGGAAACCGGCGAGCGCTACCAGTGCGCCGACGTGAACTCCTCGTTCTTCCGCCCCGAAGGGCGCTTGCGCTTCAACCGCGTCGGCTGGTCCGAGCGGCTCGAGCTGATGAGCGCGTTCCGGCGGGCGTCGATCATGTTCGAGTTCCGGCCGCTGCTCGAACGCGCGCAGGCCGAGGGCCGCCTGGTCGTGCACCGCGGTGCCGCGGTCAAGAGCATCGGCCCCGGCGTCGGCGGGACGACCGTGGTGCGCCTGGCGGGCGGCGGGCGGATCGCCGCCGACCACGTCCAGCTCGCGCTCGGCACCACCCCGTCGATCGGCGAAGGCCTGCTGCCCGGTGAAGCGCTTTCCGTGCGCGACGGCTGGCCCGTGCTGGACGAGCGGACGCTGGCCCACGTCCGCGCCCCGCGCGTGTCGGTGGTCGGCGCCGCGGCCGCGATGGTCCTC
>NZ_JAAGNB010000108.1:0-10095 GCF_010550475.1 Amycolatopsis sp. SID8362 | reverse complement strand
CCCGCGGCCGAGCACGGCGCGGACCAGCCCGGCGCCCTCCGCGATCATCGCCGCGTCCCAGCGCGTGCGGTCCTGCTCCGGCAGCGGGACCAGCTCCCCGTCGGGGCCGGTGCGCGCCGCCCGCCGCGCGTCCGTCAGCAGCATCAGCGCCAGCAGCCCCGCCACCTCGCCTTCACCCGGGATCAGCGCGCACACCGCCCGCGTCAGCCGGATCGCCTCCGCCGCCAGCTCGACGTCCAGCAGCTGCTCCCCGGACGTCGCCGTGTAGCCCTCGTTGAAGATCAGGTACAGCACCTGGAGCACCACGCGCAGCCGCTCCGGGAAGTCGGCGGGCGACGGCTCGCCGAACGTCGAGCCCGCCGCCGCGATGCTTTCCTTCGCGCGGGTGATGCGGCGCGTCATGGTCGCTTCGGGCACCAGGAACGCGCTGGCGATCTGCGCCGTCGTCAAACCGCCGACCGCACGCAGCGTCAGCGCCACCTGTGAGGGCGGCGAAACCGCGGGGTGGCAGCACAGGAACAGCAGCGTGAGCGTGTCGTCGGATTCCGGGGGCCGCTCTTCGCCGGGACCGGCGACGACGGCGGGCGGCTCGCGCACGGCGACCGTCTCTTCCCGGCGCCGCCGGGCGCTCTCACTGCGCCAGAGGTCGGTGAGCCGCCGGGTCGCGACCGTGATCAGCCAGCCGCGCGGGTTCTCCGGGATCCCGTCGGACGGCCACTGCTCGCTCGCCGCGAGCAGGGCCTCCTGGACGGCGTCCTCGCACGCGTCGAACTGCCCGTACCGGCGGACGAGCGCGCCCAGCACCTGCGGCACGAGCGGCCGCAGGACCTCGGCGACCCCGGTCACGCCATGGGGACTTCGGTTTCGGCGTCGGCGAAGAAGACGACCTCGCGCACCTCGATGCCGAGCCCTTCGATCGCGGCGTCGGGGATCATCGCCGCGAGCTCGACGGCGCGGTCCTTGCTCGCGCACTCCACGAGGTAGTAGCCGGCCAGGAACTCCTTGGACTCCAGGAACGGCCCGTCGGTCACCGCCGGCAGGCCCGAGCGCACCCGCACGACGGAGCTGTCGGCGACCGCGCCCAGCGCCTGCGTGTTGATCATCTCGCCGGATTCCCTGATCGTGCGGATGAAATCCTGGTGCCCGGTCATGATGGTGTCCATCTCGGCCTCGGAGAGGTTCGCCATCACGTCGGGGTTCAGGTACATCGCCAGCAGGTACTTCACGCCCGCTCCCTTCGTCCGTGCGGATGAACATAGCCGAGGCGGACGTCGCAACCGCGGAGTGGAGCCCCCGCGAGCCCGCCTGCCAGCCTGGACCCGGGCAGTCCCGGACCCCAGGAGGGCGGCAGCGATGGCCGACGTGTTCACGGACCTGCAGACCGAGACGGAGGCGCTGGCCGAACTGGCGGAACGCCACGGGTACGGTCCCGGCCCGAACATCACCGGGCACTTCGCCCGGTTGACGTCGACCGCGCGGCTGGTCCGGCTCAGCGTCGAAAACCCCGGTGCCTTCGGCGTCACCCCGCAGATCTCCTACGACTCGCTCGACGAGGCCATCCTGATCTGGCTGGTCGAGCAGCGGAAGGCGAACGCGCTGCTGGCGTCCGCCCCGCCGGAGCCGGAGCTGCCGTGGAGCGACGGCCCGCTGCGCCCGTCGGTCCTCGCCGCGGCCGTGCTGACCGAGGTGTTCGCCGGCGGCCAGGACATCGCCGACCTGTTCGGCGTCCAGCCCCGCCGCGACGACTCGATCGGCCACGTCGCCTACTACGGCGTCCGGACCAGGGACCGCGCCTACCGGCGCCACCAGGAGACGCCACCCGCGAAGCCGTTCCGCTTCGAGCTGGTGGCGCCGTCGGGAACCCGCTGGGACTTCGGCCCGGAGAACGCGACCGACCGCGTCACCGGCCCGGCGGAGGACTTCTGCCTGCTGGTGACCGGCCGCCGGTTCGCCGAGGACCTGGGCCTGACGTTCACCGGGCGGCACACCGCCGAATGGCTGGAACTGCTGGAGAGCTGACCGGCGTCACTCGAACGGGGCAGGATCGCCGGCACCGACGCGCAGGATCTCCGCCTCCCCCGAGGAGAAGTCCACGACGGTCGTCGGCTCCACCCCGCAGTCCCCCGAGTCGAGGACCGCTTCCAGGGCGTTGTCGAGCTCTTCCTTGATTTCCCAGCCCTGCGTCATCGGCTCGCCCTCGCCGGGCAGCAGCAGCGTGCTCGACAGCAGCGGTTCGCCGAGCTCGGCGAGCAGCGCCTGGGTGACGCGGTGGTCCGGGATGCGCACGCCGACCGTTTTCTTCTTCTCGTGCATCAGCCGCCGCGGCACCTCCTTGGTGGCCGGCAGGATGAACGTGTAGCTGCCGGGCGTCGCCGCCTTGATCGCGCGGAACACCGCGTTGTCGACGATGACGAACTGCCCGAGCTGCGCGAAGTCCTGGCAGACCAGCGTGAAGTGGTGCCGGTGGTCCAGCTTGCGGATGCTGCGGATCCGGTCGAGCCCGTCCCGGTTCCCCGGCCGGCACCCGAGCGCGAAGCACGAGTCGGTCGGGTAGGCGATCAGCCCGTCACCGCGGAGGATCTCGACGACCTGGCCCAGCGACCGCTTCTGCGGGTTCTCCGGGTGCAGGTCGAAATAGCGTGCCATGGCCCGAGCCTAGGGTCGCCCGCCCGGACCGGCACGGCGGGCCTCTCCCGCGACACGCCGGGCGCGTCTCCTAAGGTGCGGTTCCCGCGCCGAACGCTGGGCTCCCACCACGGCACCGCCGCACAATCCGCTGTGGGACCACAGCCAGGGAGGACGAGTCGTGACGGAGCTGACCGTGCCGGAGCTGGAACGCCCCCGCGTCGTCGCCGGGGCCGAGTACCTGTTCGAGGGTTCGCGGGGGCGCGTCTCGCTCGCCGAGTTGTTCGGCGGTCACCAGCGCCTGGCCGTGCACCACCCGATGGCCGACCACAGCGGACCCGCCGACCTGGTGCCCGCCGCCGACGTCGCGGCCGCGCTGGACGACCCCGGGCTGCGGCTGGTGCTGGTGTCCCGCGCGTCCTACGCCAAGTTCGCGCAGTACCGGCGGCACCTCGGGTGGGACGTCGCCGTGTTCTCGGCCGCGGGCACCCGGTTCACCGACGACTTCCCCGCGACCCGGCACATCCCCGGTGCCGCGGGCGGCGATTCGTGGGACGACGACGAGTCCGGGCTGAGTTTCTTCCGGCTCGACGGGGGTTCGGTGCTGCACACCGGGTCGGTCGCCGTGCCCCGCCTCGACTTCCTCGGCCTGCTCGCGCACGCGTTCGGGTTCCCGCCCGGAGCCGGCGGCCACTGACCCCTGTCAACCCCCTTTTTCCGGTGTCCGAACAGGTCGCCGGGACCGTTCCGCGCGCATTCGCACCGTTTTCGGCGCGCTCCCGTGAGTTAGGATCTACCGCACGCATGCACACCGCGCCCACGTTCCGGCTTCCCGAGCGGACCGGCCGCCACGCAGATTCCGAGGGGTTCGCAACCATGTCTCCGGTCGCCGCACTCGAGCCCACCGGGCGCTCAGCGACCGCCGAACCGCGCGGCACCACCGCGGCGGACCGGCGCCCCAGACTGGCCACGTACCTGGCCGCGGCCATCCTCGTCACCGTCATCGCCGGGTTCGGCGTGATCGGCGTGGTCAGCCTGCTGCCGTCGTCGATCGACGTCTGGCACGGTACGTACGCCATCGGCGCCGCGGCCGGGCTGCTGGGCATCCAGCTGCTGTGGTTCAGCCGGCCGGCCGCGCGGCTGGACGCGGTGACCAGCCGGGTCCTGCTCGCCGTCATGGTCGTGCTCGCCTACGTCCCCGTCGCGACCTTCGGTCTCTTCTGGGCGGACATGCCGGACTTCGTCGGCGGCGCGGTGCTGCTCGTGCTGCCGCCGAAGTACGCCTGGCCCTCGGCGGGCGCGGTCTGCCTCAGCATCGTCTTCATCTACTGGTACAACGACGCGGAGCCGCTGTCCGTGGTCTACAGCGCGTTCGCGGCGGTCTTCTACATCATCCTGTTCTACCTGCTGGCCCGGCTGCCCCGGATGGTCAACGAGCTCCACGAGGCCCGCAGCGAACTGGCCCAGCGCGCGGTCGCCGAACAGCGGCTCGCCTTCGCCCGCGACCTGCACGACCTGCTCGGGCTGAGCCTGTCCGCGATCGCGCTCAAGGGCGAGCTCGTGCACCGGCTGATGCGCAAGTCCGCGGACCGGGCCAAGGCGGAACTCGCCGAAATCACCGCGACGGCGCAGCGGACGCTGTCCGACGTGCGCGCGGTCTCGCACGGCTACCGCGAGCTGTCGCTGGAGAAGGAGTCCCGGACGGCCGAGTCGCTGCTGTCGGCGTCCGACATCGCCGTGCAGATCCACCTCGACCGGGGCGAGCTGCCGGTCCAGGCCGGGACGCTGCTCGCGCGAGTGCTGCGCGAAGGCGTCACGAACGTCCTGCGCTACAGCGAAGTCGAGCACTGCGAAATCGACATCCGGTACCACGACGGCAAGGTCACCCTCGAGATCGTCAACGACGGCGTGACGAGGGACGATCCCGTGCTCGCCCCGGACAGCAAGCTCTCGGCCCTGCCCGACGAGGTCGCCGCGCTCGGCGGCACGGCGACCGTGAAGGCCGACGCCGACGGGCGCTTCCGGCTCCGCGTCGAACTCCCGATACCCGACCGGACGGCGAGCACCGCCGCGCCCGAGACCGAGCGGCAGTCGGTGAGCCTGTCGAAGCGGGTGCGCTGGCTGCTGCCGACGGCCATGGCCATGATGGGCTGCGGCGCGACCGTGCACGCGCTCCAGCTGACCACCGACGCGTGGCAGGTGGCCCTGGTCGTCGGCTGCGTCGTGGCGCTGCTGGCGCTGCAGTTCTCGTACTTCAACCGGCCCTCGACCCAGCTGCGGTCGACGCAGAGCTACGGCATGCTGTTCGTCCAGGCCTGCCTGACCTACCTGCCGCTGCTGCCGCTGGGCCCGAACTGGGTCAGCGTGCCCGGGCTGCTGATCGGCAGCTCCCTGCTGGTCCTGCCGCCGGTGGCGGGCTGGGCGTTCTTCGCCGTCAACATCGCGGCCTACGCGGAGATCCAGCGGATTTCGGGCGCGAACATCACGTCGACGGTCTTCTACACCGCGGCCACCGTGCTGACCGGGCTGGCGGTGTTCGGGCTGCTGTGGCTGGTGCGGCTGGTCACCGAGCTCGACAGCACCCGGCGCCGGCTGGCCGAGATGGCGCTGGCCGAGGAACGGCTGCGGTTCGCCCGCGACCTGCACGACCTGCTCGGCATGAGCCTGTCCGCGATCGCGCTGAAGAGCGAGCTGACCGCGCGCGTGCTCCCCCTGGACCGCGACCGCGCCGCCGAAGAGCTGACCGAGGTCCTCGGCCTGACGCGGCAAGCTCTTTCCGACGTCCGGTCGGTCGCCAGCGGCTACCGCGAGCTGTCCCTCGACAGCGAGTCCCGCACCGCGAAGTCGGTACTGGCGGCCGCCGACGTCCGGGTGCGGATGGAGATGCTCGAGGACGACCTGCCGATGCCGGTGCGGACGGTGCTGGCCGTCGTGCTGCGCGAAGGCGTCACGAACGTCCTGCGGCACAGCCGGGTGGAGAGCTGCGAGATCGCCATGCGCCGCACGGGCGAGGGGATCTGCCTCGACATCGTCAACGACGGCGTCGAGCACGGCGGGAACGGGTCGGGCCCGGAGCCCGAGGCGGTCGAAGAACCCGCGGTGCCCGCACCGCGGGTCCCGGGTTCCGTCGTCGCGTCGCGGGAGACCTCGCCGGGCAGCGGGATCGGCAACCTGTCGCACCGGGTCGCCGACCTCGGCGGCGAGCTCACCGCCGGGGTCGAGCCGGACGGCCGCTTCCGGCTGCGCGCGGTCGTACCGGTCTGAACCACGGAAATACTGGTCTGTACCTCTTTGCCCGATCCGGCGGCCGTCAGAGCCAGCCGGACTCTTCGGCGATGCGGATGGCGTCGACCCGGTTGCGGGCGTTGAGCTTCGCGACGACGGTCGTCAGGTAGTTGCGGACCGTGCCGGCCGACAGGTACAGGCGCGCGGCGACTTCTACGGTCCCGTAGCCCTGCGCGGTCATCCGCAGCACGTCGAGCTCGCGGCCGGTGAGCGGGCAGTCCACCGTGTCCCAGGCGGCCAGCGCCAGGTCCCCGTCGACCATGCGGCGGCCCGCGAGGACCCCGCGGACGGCGTTGGCCAGCTTGTCCGGGGGCGCGTCCTTCAGCAGGAAGCCGCCGACCTTGGCGTCCAGGGCGCGTCTGAGCGTCCCCGGCCTGCCCAGGCTGGTCAGGATGAGGGTCCGGCACTCCGGGAGCTGTTCGTGCAGCTCACCGGCCGCGGTGAGGCCGTCCTTGCCCGGCAGGTCGATGTCGATGACCGCCACCTGCGCCTGCTTGGCCTTGGCGGTGGGCACTATCTCCAGCCCCGACGCGACCTCCGCGACGACCTCGATGTCGGGTTCCAGCCGCAGCAGGGCGACCAGCGCGCCCCGCACGATGTGCATGTCCTCGGCAACCAGCACTCTGATCACGGGTGCCTCCGCACTCACGATTCCCCAGAAGCTCAGTTAAACATTCTGCTTGACGAATCGGTTGCACCATTCGGGCACCACTTTGCCACCACTGCCGCGGAATACCCCGGGCCAGGTAAGTGCCAGGTTAAAAATACCGGTTCGCGACCGGACAGCTACCGGCCGTGACTGGCACACCGGCCGGGCTGTGGGTGACTTGCCGACCGGCGAGTGTGGACAGTCGGGTGCTCCACATGCGCCGAGCCGGCCACCGCGGACGCGGGAGATGTCCGTCGTGACCAGCTCAGCACCGTCGGGAACTGCACAAACACCGTCAGGCGGCTTCGAGCAAATCGACGCGGCAGATGCTGTTGAGCACCGGGCGGACGTCGGTACCGCCGTTGCCCCACTGTTCGAAGCGGTCGATCGCCAAGTCGGTCGCGGCCTTCTCGAACTCGATACCCATGTCGGCGAAAAGCGTGCGTACTTCAGCGGAAAACTGTGCGGACATTGTTGCTCCCCAGTGGCGAAGATGAATACTTCACGTGACATAAATCGTCGCTGAACGACGCAACGGCAGCCAGTGCCCGCATCATCGGGCGCCTGTGGCTTACACATGGTCCGTGCGGTTCCGAAGCGGACTCCGAACGGCCTAACAAGAAGTCGAAACCTGAGCGGATCACGCCGATTTCGTGACCAAGCGCGGTCGCGCGACTGCACTTCGCCATCACCGGCACGGGTGACACACGTCCGGTGCACGTCGGCTACCCGCTCGAAACCGGGGCAAACGGGGCATGTGCAAAACGCATGTCGACCACCGGTGAAATCCACGTCGACCGGT
The DNA here is from genome assembly GCF_010550475.1 of Amycolatopsis sp. SID8362. Taxonomy (NCBI): domain Bacteria; kingdom Bacillati; phylum Actinomycetota; class Actinomycetes; order Pseudonocardiales; family Pseudonocardiaceae; genus Amycolatopsis; species Amycolatopsis sp. SID8362. The sequence continues at coordinate 2,734 of NZ_JAAGNB010000108.1, read as the reverse complement.
GCACAGAGCACTTAAGAAGTAGACGCCAACGGATCTACAGTTTTAGCCGGAATCAATTCCCGCACCGGGTGCCTTCGCCGGGAAGGCGATCGGGCGGCACTCCTCGACCGGAAGGACGGCCTACCATGGATGAGATCGTCCGGCAAGCTGTGGCACGAGCGATCGTGACCATGCGAGACAACCTGGGCGAGCGGCTCACGATCGACGACCTCGCCCGCGCGGCCATGTTCAGCAAGTTCCACTTCACCCGCGTGTTCCTGCGGGTCACCGGGCTCTCGCCCGGCCGGTTCCTCTCGGCCCTGCGGCTGGCGGAGGCGAAACGCCTGCTCGCGACCACCGTGATCTCGGTGGCCGACATCAGCCACCAGGTCGGGTACAACAGCGTCGGCACCTTCAGCGCGCGGTTCAGCGGCAGCGTCGGCATCTCACCGTCGGGCTACCGCCAGCTGCACGGCATGGCGCCGCGGATCGCCGACCGGCAGGCCGAGCCGGGCTCGGGCGCCACGGTGCGCGGGCAGCTGCGCCTCTCGTCGCCGGCCGACGTCGGGCCCGTGTTCATCGGGCTCTTCAGCGCCCGCATCGCCGAGGGCACGCCCGCCCGGCACGTAGTCGTGCCCGGTCCCGGACCGTACGCGCTGGCAGACGTCCCGCTCGGGTCGTGGTACGTGCTGACCCACGCCTTCGGCACGTGCGCGCAGGACGGCAACCAGGCACTGCGCCCGTTCACCGGACTCACCGGCCCGGTGCACATCCAGCGCGGCGTCACGGCGAGCCTGGCCGACGTGCGGCTGCGCCCGCGCCACGGCTTCGACCCGCCCGTCCTGCTGGCTCTCCCGGACCTGCGCCAGGCCGCCGTTTCGCGGTCGCTGGCGAGCTGACCGGACCACTGGGGATGTGCCGCCCGCGCGGGGAACGCGGGCGGCGTGGGGGGACTGGGGACGAACCCGCGGCCGTTCGGCCCAACGTGCCGACATCGGCCGCGGGATTGCAGGCACCCGCCTATCTCTGGTAAGTGCGCGGGAATTGAGGGGCATTCTCCCCCGGTGCGCGATCGGGGTTTCACTTCCGGGAAACTCCGGCGTCGTCGCGCAATGGCGTACAATTACTGTTCGGAGTCGTCGGACTGGGGTGCGAGGTACCGTCGTGATCAAGGTGTTGCTGGCCGAGGACATGCACATGGTCCGCGGCGCGCTCGTCGCCTTGCTGAACCTCGAATCCGACATCGAGGTCGTGGCCGAGGTGTCCACGGGGGACCAGATCCTGCCCGCCGCGAAGGCGGCCCAGCCCGACGTCGCGATCATCGACATCGACCTGCCGGGCAAGGACGGCCTCTCCGCCGCGATCGAAATCCACGAGAGCCTGCCGGACGTCCACACGCTGATCCTGACCAGCCTCGGCCGGCCGGGCACGGTGCGCCGGGCCCTGGACGCCAAGGTGAACGGCTTCCTGCTCAAGGACGCGCCGTCCGACAAGCTGGCGAACGCGGTCCGCTCGGTCGCGATCGGACGCCGGGTCATCGACAGCGAACTGGCGCTCGCCGCCTGGGAAACCGACGACTGCCCGCTGACCCCGCGCGAAATCGAGATCCTGTCGCTGGCCGCCCGCGGCCGCACGGTGGCCGACATCGCGTCGGAGCTGTTCCTGTCGGCGGGCACGGTCCGCAACTACCTGGCCGCCGTGGTGACGAAGCTGAACGCCCGCAACCGGGTCCACGCGATCCGCATCGCGACCGAAGCGGAATGGCTCTGACCGCCCCGGTCCCGGAAAGCGCTTTCGACGCGAGCTGAAGGGGACTTTCCCCGCATCGGATGCGGGGAAAGCTTCAGCTCGCGCGGGGGCGTTCCCGGCGTACCGAGCCGACCGGGATGGCCACCAGCAGGCGGTGGGTGCCGTCCGGGCCCACTTCGGTCGTCAACGTGCCGTTCATCGCCTCCACGCGGTCGCCCAGGTTGCGCAGCCCCGCCCCGGCGCCCTCGCCGCCGTCGGCCGCGCCGTTCGCGCCGTCGTTGACGATCTCCAGCCAGGCCGTGCCGTCCTCCGTGCTCACCGAAAACGCGCACCAGCTCGCGGTGCTGTGGCGCACCACGTTCGTCACGCCTTCGCGCAGCACCGTCCCCAGCGTCGTCGCCACCGGTGAGGGCAGCTCGCCGATGCCGGACCGGGCGACCGTCACGCGGGTGCCCGCCGCGCTCAGCACGTCCGCCGCCGCGCGGCACTCCTCGTCCAGCGACAGCTCGCGGTAGCCGGCCGAGATCGTGCGGACGTCGGCCAGCGCGCGCCGGGACATCACCAGCAGCTCGGCCAGTTCCGCTTTGGCCAGCTCCGGTTTGCCGGGCACCAGGCGATCCACGAGTTCACCCTTGAGGGTGATGGCCGAAAGGCTCAATCCCAGCAGGTCGTGGAGGTCGCGGGAAAACCGCATGCGTTCCTCGGCGATGGTCCGGCGCTTCAGCTCGCACACCTCCTTCGCCCGCCCGGCGACCACCCTCGCGGCCGTCCCGAGCCCGAACAGCGACAGCGCCGCCACGCCGGCCGACACCGCGCTCCCGAGCCCGGCCTCGAGCCAGCCGTCAGGCAAGCTCGGCACCGTCGAAACGACCCCGGCCACGACGCACGCCAGCAGCGCCCAGGGGACCGCCCTGGCCGGCGGGGCCACCAGCAGCAGGCCGCCGGCGAAGAACCCGCCCGCGGAGCTCCACGGCTCCCCCAGCGGCAGCAACGGCCCGAACCCGAG
>NZ_JAAGNB010000069.1:0-22617 GCF_010550475.1 Amycolatopsis sp. SID8362 | reverse complement strand
GGCGCCGCCCCCGAACCACCACCGCCGCCGCCCCCGGCCGCGGAACCGGCCGTGAACGGGCACGAGAAGCTGCTCGCCGACCTCGGCGCGTTCGCCGACGGGGAGCGGGCCGCGCACGCCGAAAACCACGCCCAGCAGGACGAAACGCCCGGAGGAACCACCCCGTGAGCGCTCCCCACCCGGCTCCGGCGAACTTCGCCTGGCTGCTCGACGACTTCGTCCGGAAGGTGCACGGGGTCAGCCACGCGCTGATCATGAGTGTCGACGGCTTCCCGCTCACCGCGTCGGACTCGGTCGGCGAAGCGGAGGCCGAGCAGCTCGCCGCGATCGCCAGTGGCCTGCTTTCGCTGGCCGGCAACAGCGCGGCGCTGTTCGGGAAGGGCGCCTGCGAGCAGATCATCATCCGGCTCACCCACGGCTACTTCCTCTTCATGGGCATCGGTTCCGGTGCCGGGCTCGCGGTGCTGACCTCGGGCGAGGCGGACATGAAGGTGGTCGCCTACGAGATGACCCAGTTCATCACCAACGCCGGCCACGCGCTCACCCCCGAGGTGCGCGCCGAACTGCGCCAGGTGCTGACCGCGCGCCGGCCGCGGGTGTGATGGGCGTGCCCGACACGGATGGGAAGACCATGTCCGAGAAGGACACCGCCCTGCCGCGGCGCAGCCGGCGGATCCGGGCGTACGCGCTCACCGGCGGCCGCACCAGCACCCGCCACCAGCTGCTGGTGGAGACGCTGGTGTCGGTCCCGCAGTACGACCCGGCGCTGAGCGACACGCTCATGCCCGAGTCGCGCTCGCTCTACGAACGCGCCCGGGTGCGGTCCTCGATCGCCGAGCTGTCGGTCGGGCTCGACCTGCCGCTGGGCGTCGTGCGGGTGCTGATCGGCGACCTCGCCTCCCAGGGCGCGGTGTTCGTCCACCCCACCGCGCACGCCTACCACCACGACACCAACGTGCTCGAGAGGATCCTTGATGGGCTCAAGCGGCTCCCCGCCTGAGGGCGATCTGCTGACGATCTCCGCGAAGATCGTCGTCGCCGGGGGCTTCGGTGTCGGCAAGACCACGTTCGTCGGCGCGGTCTCGGAAGTGCCGCCGATGAGCAACGAAGCGTGGATGACCGAGGCCGGCGAAGGCGTCGACGAGATCCCGCCCGGCGGCAAGTCGACCACGACCGTGGCGATGGACTTCGGCCGGATCACGCTGCGCCCGGACCTGCTGCTGTACCTGTTCGGCACGCCGGGGCAGGCGCGGTTCTGGTTCCTCTGGGACGACCTGAGCCGCGGTGCGCTCGGCGCGGTCGTGCTGGTCGACACCAGCCGGATCGACGAGTCGTTCGCGGCGATCAACTACTTCGAGAACGACTCGGAGCTGCCGTTCGTCGTGGCGGTCAACCAGTTCGAGGGCAAACCGGTGCACGACCTCGAAGAGGTGCGTGACGCGCTGGCACTCGACCCGGCCGTCCCGCTGGTCACCTGCGACGCCCGGGACCGCGCCTCGACGATCGCCACCCTGACCGAGCTGGTCAGCCACACGCTGTCGCTCGCCGTGCTGTCCGGGCCGCGTGAGCTGGCCGGCAGCGCCGCCCCAGCCTGAACCGAGGAGAGAAGAGCTTCATGCGCAGAGTCCTGATCGTGGGCGCCGGCCAGTCCGGGCTGCAGCTGGCCCTCGGGCTGCTGGCGAAGGACTACGACGTCACGGTGATGTCCGCGCGGACGCCGGAGGAGATCCGGAACGGCCGCGTGATGTCGACGCAGTGCATGTTCAACGACGCGCTGCAGCACGAGCGCGACCTCGGGCTGAACCAGTGGGAGGACGAGACCGTCCGGGTCGAGGGGCTCGGCGTGTCGGTGGCCGGGCCGGACGGCGGCCGCGCGCTCGACTGGTTCGCCGAGCTCGACCACTACGCGCAGTCGGTCGACCAGCGCGTGAAGATGGCGGGCTGGCTGGAGCTGTTCGAGGACCGCGGCGGCAAGCTGGTCATCCACGGCGTGATGACGTCCGAACTGGACGCGCTGTCCCGGCTGTACGACCTGGTGATCATCTCGGCCGGCAAGGGCGAGCTGGTCCAGCTGTTCGACCGCGTGCCCGAGCGGTCGCCGTACACGAAGCCGATGCGCGCGCTGTCCCTCGTCTACGCCCACGGCGTGCGGCCGCGGCCGGAGCACCCGGACAAGATGGCCGTGCGCTTCAACATCGTGCCCGGCGTCGGCGAGCTGTTCATGATCCCGGCGTACACGCTGAGCGGGAACTGCGACATCCTCTTCTTCGAGGGGATCCCCGGCGGCCCGCTGGACCGCTTCGACGACCACCCGGCCGCGGCGGAGCACTTCACCCGCCTGCTCGACCTGATGCGCCAGTTCGTGCCGTGGGAGTACGAGCGCTGCCGCGACGCGGAGCTCACCGACGGGAAGGCGGCGCTGGCCGGCGGCTACACGCCGGTGGTGCGCAACCCGGTCGGCACCTTGCCGGGCGGGGCGAAGGTGCTGGGCATGGCCGACGTCGTCGTGGCGAACGACCCGATCACCGGGCAGGGCTCGAACAACGCGAGCCACTGCGCGGCGACCTACCTGAACGCGATCCTCGAGCGCGGCGACCGGCCGTTCGACGCCGCGTGGATGGACGCCACGTTCGAGCGCTACTGGGAGTACGCCAAGCACGTCACCGAATGGACGAACGCGCTGCTCCTGCCGCCGCCCCCGCACGTGCTCCAGATCCTCGGCGTGGCGGGGCAGAACCCGGCCGTGGCCCGGCGGTTCGCCAACGGGTTCACCGACCCGACCGACTTCCAGCACTGGTTCATGGACCCGGCCAAGTGGGAGAAGTACCTGGCAGAGGTCTAGATCGGACTGTCGCCGGGGGACGATTCGGGCTACGGTGGTCACGTAGCGTGAAGGCGACCTCGGAGGTACGTGGCATGCGGGCGATGTGGAAGGGCTCGGTGTCGTTCGGGCTGGTCAGCATCCCGATCCAGCTGTACGCGGCCACCGAGAACAAGAACGTCTCGCTCCGCCAGGTGCACGAGGCCGACGGCGGCCGCATCCAGTACAAGCGGTTCTGCACGATCGACGGCGCCGAGGTCCCGTACCCGGAGATCGCCAAGGGCTACGAGCTGCCCGACGGCGAGATGGTCGTCATCACCGACGCCGAGATGGCCGAGCTGCCGCTGCCCACGCAGCGCACGATCGACGTGCTCGAGTTCGTGCCGCTGGAGTCGATCGACCCGATCCAGTACGACCGGACGTACTACCTGGAGCCGCAGAAGAACGCGGTGAAGCCGTACGTCGTGCTGCGGGACGCGCTGCACAAGTCGAGCCAGGTGGCCATCGCCAAGGTCGCGGTGCGGCAGCGGGAGAGCATGGCGGTGCTGCGGGTGCACGCCGACGTGCTGGTGATGACGACGATGCTGTGGCCGGACGAGGTCCGCGAACCCGACTTCCCGTTCCTGCGCGACGACCCGCCGCAGATCCGCCCGCAGGAGCTGTCGATGGCGGGCTCGCTGATCGACTCGCTGGCCGAGCCGGTGTTCGAGCCGGAGAAGTACCACGACCACTACCGCGAGGCCCTCGAGGAGATGATCGAGGCCAAGGTCGCGGGGGAGGAGACGACCAAGCCCGCGGCGGTCACCGCCAAGGCCGACGTCGTCGACCTGATGGCGGCGCTGCAGGCGAGCGTCGATGCGGCGAAGAAGTCGCGTGCGTCCACTTCGGAGGCGTCCGCTCCGGAGGCGTCCGATGAGGACGCCAAGCCGGCGAAAAAGAAGGCGGCGCCGCGGAAGCGGGCCCCGAAATCGGCCTGACCCGGACGGGTGGTCCTGCCGACACGCCGCCGTGGTCCCGGGCCCGGCCGCTTCCCGGTGGTACCAAGGGGTCATGGAGTGCGCTTCTTGTGACGCGCGGATCGACCACTGCCACGGCACGCTGGTGGTGCACCCGGAAGGCGGGTTCGCCGAGTGCACCGATCCGGCCTGTGTGGACGGCGACCGCGTACGGCACGCGTTGATCGTCGACTGTCCGGCCCTCGGTGGCTGCGGGTGCGCCGCCGCGCCGGAGAAATCGTTGCTGCGCCAGGCTTCCTGAGCCTCCCGCCAGGATCCGCGAAGGCCTTCCCGTCACCCGGCGGGGAGGCCTTCGCGGCGTAAGGAAGGTGTCAGTGCGGTAACACGATCGTGTATGCAGCCGTGTACACGGGCTTGGCGATGTGCTAACACTAACGGGGTCCTTCGGCTCTCCCTCCCCCTCGGAGCCGGAGGACCCTTTATTTTTCCCGGTGTCCAGTGTGGATATGTCAGCCGACGCTGTACAGTTCATCGCATGGTGACGTGTGAGACGCGAGAGGCGGCGCTCGCCCGGATCGGGCGCGCGCTGTCCGATCCGACCCGCTGCCGGATCCTGACCGCGCTGCTCGACGGTCCCGCCTACCCCGGGCGGCTGGCGGCCGAACTGGGGCTGAGCCGGTCGAACGTCTCGAACCACCTGTCGTGCCTGCGCGGCTGCGGGCTCGTCGTGGCCGGCTACGAGGGCCGTCAGGTGCGCTACGAGATCGCCGACGCCCACCTGGCCCGCGCGCTGCGGGAACTCGTCCACGTCGTGCTGGCGGTCGAACCGCGTGCCGAGTGCGAGCCCGCATGACGAGCCCGGCGTGCTCGGACGGCTGCTGCGCGCCGGCCGTGCTGGTGCCGGACCGCCGCGCGGCGCTGGTGCGCCGGGTCCGGCTGCTCGTGGCGACGACCATCACCTACAACGTCGTCGAGGCGGTCGTCGCGCTGGCCGCGGGGAGCGCGGCTTCCTCGGGGGCGCTGATCGGTTTCGGGCTCGATTCCGTGATCGAAGTCGCTTCCGCCGTCGCGGTCGCCTGGCAGTTTTCCGGTGCGGATCCGGAAAGCCGGGAACGCCGGGCACTGAAAGCGATCGCGCTGTCGTTTTTCGCGCTCGCGATTTACGTCACGATCGAGGCCGTCAGTACATTCTTCAGCGGTACCGCACCGGAAAGCTCGCGGACCGGAATCGTGCTCGCGGCGGTGTCGCTCGCGGTGATGCCCGCCCTTTCCGCGGCGCAGCGCCGCGCGGGGCGGGAGCTGGGGTCGGCCAGCGCGGTCGCGGATTCGCGGCAGACTCTGCTCTGCACTTGCCTTTCCGCGGTGCTGCTGGCGGGGTTGCTGCTCAACGCCCTGTTCGGGTGGTGGTGGGCCGACCCGGCGGTCGCGCTCGCGATCGCCGCGGTGGCGGTGAACGAAGGCCGAACGGCCTGGCGCGGCCAGCATTGCTGCTGACGCGCCAGGCCGCGGGCCGATCGGGAATCAGTACCAGTGCGCACGCCCACCGATCCGGCGGCCGGTGCCGCCCAGGATGGCCAGTGCCACGCCGGCCACCGCGAGGATGATGCCGATGGTGTAAAGCACCGGGATACCCACGATGAACCCGATGATCAGGAGAATTACACCGAGAACGATCACTTTGACACACACTCCTTCGCATGGGACCCGTCCGGCATGCCGGCCGGGCGGATGCGCTGTCACGGGGAGGATGGCCACTTTCCCGGTGCCGCAAACTGCGTCAAACGGAGCAATCTCGGATCAATACCGGTAGTGATCGAGCTTGTACGGACCTTCGACGTCGACCCCGATGTAGTCCGCCTGCTGCTTCGTGAGCTTGGTGAGTTTCACCCCGAGCGCGTCGAGGTGCAGGCGGGCCACCTTCTCGTCGAGGTGCTTCGGCAGCCGGTGGACGTCGGTGGCGTACTCGCCGGGCTTGGTGAACAGCTCGATCTGCGCGATCGCCTGGTTGGTGAACGAGTTCGACATCACGAACGACGGGTGGCCGGTCGCGTTGCCGAGGTTCATCAGGCGGCCTTCGGAGAGCACGATGATCGAGTGGCCGTCCGGGAACACCCACTCGTGCACCTGCGGCTTGATCTCCTTCTTCACGATGCCCGGCAGCTTCGCCAGCCCGGCCATGTCGATCTCGTTGTCGAAGTGCCCGACGTTGGCGACGATCGCGTTGTGCTTCATCCGGCCCATCTGCTCGGCGGAGATGATGCCGAAGTTGCCGGTGGTGGTGATGAAGATGTCCCCGGTCGCGACCACGTCGTCGAGCTCGACGACGTCGAGCCCGTCCATCGACGCCTGGAGCGCGCAGATCGGGTCGATCTCGGTGACCGCGACCCGGGCACCCTGGCCGCGCAGCGCCTCGACCGCGCCCTTGCCGACGTCGCCGTAGCCGCAGACGACGACGCGCTTGCCGCCGATCATCACGTCGGTGGCCCGGTTCAGGCCGTCCACAAGGGAGTGCCGGATGCCGTACTTGTTGTCGAACTTGGACTTCGTGACGGAGTCGTTGACGTTCATGGCGGGGAAGAGCAGCTCGCCGTCCTTGGCGAGCTTGTAGAGCCGCTTGACGCCGTTGGTCGTCTCCTCGGTGACCCCGCGGATCTCCTTGGCCATCCGGGTGAAGCGGTCGCCGTCGGCGGCCACGCTCGCGCGGAGGGTGTCGAGGATGATCCGGTACTCCTCGGGGTCCTCTTCGGACGGTTGCGGGACGGCGCCCGCGGCCTCGAACTCGACGCCCTTGTGCACCAGCAGGGTGGCGTCGCCGCCGTCGTCGAGGATCATGTTCGGGGTCTTGCCGCCGGCGAAGGCGAAGAGCTGGTCGGTGCACCACCAGTACTCTTCGAGCGTCTCGCCCTTCCAGGCGAACACGGGGGTGCCCGACGGCGCGTCGACGGTGCCCTCGGGGCCGACGACGACCGCCGCGGCGGCCTCGTCCTGGGTGGAGAAGATGTTGCAGGACACCCAGCGCACCTCGGCGCCGAGCGCGACCAGTGTCTCGATCAGCACGGCGGTCTGCACGGTCATGTGCAGCGACCCGGCGATGCGCGCGCCCTTGAGCGGCTGGCTGGCGGCGTACTCGCGGCGGATCGCCATCAGGCCGGGCATCTCGTGCTCGGCCAGCCGCAGCTGGGTGCGGCCGGCGTCGGCGAGGGAAAGGTCGGCGACGGCGAAGTCGAGACCGTTGCGGCGTGCGAGTTTGTCACTCATTCCTCGAGCTCTTTCCTGACGGCTGGTTGCGGAACGCTCGGGAGGAACTGAGGCACAGCAACAAAAAAGGCACCTCCCTCGCGGGAGGCGCCCTTGGATGCGTGTCGCGGGCCGAGCGTGGCGGAAAGGAGTTCCGTCGCAGCGCCTCTCGGCCCGGATCCAGGATGGCAAAGCCGCCGCGAAGCTGTCAAGCGAGCGTCCGGGCCATGAGAACGTCGTCGACGTCGGTGCCGTCGACGCGGAATTCCCCGCGCAGCACGCCTTCCACGGTGAACCCGGACCGCTCGTAGACCCGGCGGGCGGCGGCGTTGTGACCCAGCACGCGCAGCGTCAGCTTGCGGGCCCCGCGCCGGCGCGCCTCCGCCACGGCCGCGTCCACCAGCCGCCCCGCGATGCCCAGACCCTGGCGGTCGGGATCGACGGCGAGCCCGCCGAGCACCAGCACGTGCGCGTGGGCCGGGATGCCGAACCCCTCGCTGAGCCGGACGTACCCGGCGACCCCGCCGTCGTGCTCGGCGACGAGGAAGTTCTCCGGCCGCGCGCCCTCGTCGAAGAACGGCGTGCCGGGCGGCGGCGGGGGAGCGGGGGACACGGTGGAGTCCCACGTGCGCTCGTCGATCTTGGCGAGCACGGCTTCGTCGCCGGCGTCGGCCGGCCGGACTTTCGTCGTCATCCGGGCATCCTGGCGGAACCGGGCACCCCGGGGCGAGCGGAATTACGCGGGGGGAGCCCTCAGACGAGGTGCGCGCGCCGCCAGATACCCTCCGAGCGGCCGCCGATCAGCCCCGCCTCGCGCAGGAACGGCACGATCTTCTCGGCCATCCAGCGGCGCGTCTCGTGGAAGTGCGGGTTCGCCAGCGCCGCGGCCCGGCCCTCGCGCGGGTCGATCCCGACGCTGCGGTAGATCCGCGGGTCGACCATGCTGTCGATGACGCCGAACGCGACCAGCGCGGTCCGCACGCGGTGCCGCTGCAACGCCGCCTTCGACAGCTTCGGCGTCTCCCGCAGCACCTCTTCCTTGGCGAACCGGACGTGCCGGGCCTCCTCGACGACGTGGATGCGGTTGACCGACCGGATCAGCGGCTGGATGCCGTCGTCGTCCATCATCGAGCGCTGCAGCCGGTCGGTGGTCTCCTCGGCGACCAGCACGCTGGCGAACATCGACGGGCCGGCCGCCGTCGCGCCGAACACCTTGGCGGCGCGGTGCACGACCTTCGGGACGCCGTAGCGCGGGACGCCGAGCCGCTCGGCGGTGCGGGCGAACATCACCGAGTGCCGCGTCTCGTCGCCGATCTCGGTCATCGCGTACTGCGCGTGCTCGGTGCGCGCGTCGAGGTCGAAGACGTACCGGGCGAGCAGCTGCATGAGGACGATCTCGAACCACAGGCCGACGCTCATGATGCTGGCGATCTCGTGCTTGGACAGCTCGATCCGCTGCTCCGGCGTCAGCTTTTCCCACAGGCCGGTGCCGTAGAGGGAGACGCGCTCGAGCGGCATGAAGGCCTTGCCCTCGGCCAGCGGCGCGGCCCAGTCGATGTCGACGTACGGGTCGTAGGAGTTCTTCGCGGAGCTCTTGAGCAGGCGAGCCGCGGTGACGTCCCGGTCCTGGGCCTCGACGCCCATGGCGGCCTCCGAAAGTAGGGGGTACGCGCTGTACTAGCTACTTTGGCGAGCGTACACCGGCTCGCGGGACTTGAGTAGGCTTCCCGGGTGACCAAGGTCGACGGACGGGCGGCGCGCTGGGCGGGCCAGCAGGAGCGGCGGCGCGCCGAATTCGTCGACGCGGCACTGGCGGCCATCGCCGAACACGGCCCGGACGTCTCGACGGAGCAGATCGCCGAACGAGCCGGCGTCGCCCGCACCCGGCTGTACCGCCACTTCGCCGACGCGGCCGATCTCCAGCGCGCGATCGCCGAGCGCGCCGCCGAGCTGGTGACGGCCGAGCTCGCGCCGCTGTGGCACCCCTCGGGGTCCCCGCACGAGATGATCACGACGGTGATCTCGACGCACCTGCGCTGGCTGACCGAGCACGAACCCCTGCACCGCTACCTGGCCCGCGCGGTCCCGGCCACGACCGACGTCCGCGGCACGATCGCCCGCCACCTCAGCGGCCTGTTCTCGGGCTACCTGACGGCGTTCGGCCTCGACCCGGCCCCGGCGGACACGATCGCGTTCGGCCTGGTCGGCTACGTCGAGTCGGCGACGACCCGCTGGCTCGACCACCCGGGCGCGCTCAGCCTGACCCAGCTGACCGACCAGCTGACCGGCACGATCTGGGCGATGCTGGACCACACGCTGAAGGCGGGCGGCGTCGAACTGGACCCGGACCGGCCGTTGCCGCTGCCGGAGGAGTTTTAGTCCTCGTCCTCGCGGAGGAACTCGGCCCGCACGCCCAGCAGCCGCACCGCGCGGGTCAGCTCGAACATGCCCAGCACCTCCCGCGCCGCTCGGTCGAACTCCGCCGCGTCCGACGTCGGCTCCGGCAGCGTGATGCTGTGCGTGTGCGTCAGGAACGGGACGAACCGCACCTTGACCGCCACCCGCGCCGCCGGGCGGCCTTCGTCCAGGACGTCCTGGGCGACCCGCTTGGCCAGTGCCGAGACCTCCGCTGCCATCTCCGCCGGGTCCGTGAGGTCGCGCTGGAACGTCGTCTCGCGGCTGCGGGAGCGCGCCACGTACGGGGTCGCGCTGACGTCGGCGTCGCTGATGCCGCCGCCGAGCAGCCGCAGCCACGGCCCGGTCTTCGGGCCGAAGCGGGCGGCCAGCGCCGCCGCGTCCGCGCCCGCCAGGTCGAGCACCGTGCGGATGCCCAGCTCGGCCAGCTTCTTCGCGGTCTTGCCGCCGATGCCCCACAGCGCGTCGGTCGGCCGCTCGGCCATCACGGGCCACCAGTTCTCCTGCGTCAGCCGGTAGATCCCGCCCGGCTTGCCGAACCCGGTGGCGAGCTTGGCCCGCAGCTTGTTGTCGCCGATCCCGACCGCGCACGACAGCCCGGTCTCGCGGGCCACGGCGTCCTTCAGCTCCGCCGCCAGCGCCTCGGGGTCGTCGGTCTCCGCGCCGAGGAACGCCTCGTCCCAGCCCAGCACCTGCACGACGACCGGGAACTCCCGCAGCACCGCCATCACGCGCGCCGACACCTCGAGGTAGGCGTCCGGGTCACTGGGCAGGAAGACGGCGTCCGGGCAGCGCTTCGCGGCGAGCCGCAGCGGCATGCCGGACTGGACGCCGAACTCGCGGGCCTCATACGAGGCGGTCGCGACCACCGCCCGTTCGGTGGGGTCGCCGTTGCCCCCGACGACGACGGGCTTGCCCGCGAGCTCCGGGTGGCGGGCGATCTCGACCGCGGCGATGAACTGGTCGAGGTCGACGTGCAGGACCCACTTCACGGGCCCAGTCTCGCCTCAGATCCGGTGCCGCGCCACGTGGGTCCAGACGGTGCCGGTGAGCGCGATGATCCCGCACAGCGTGACGCCCGGGTCGGGCAGGACCAGCCCCACGACCAGCAGGGTCACGGCGACGACGTCGAAGATGATCAGCAGGGTGCTCCGGAGCGCGCGCGACTTCGGCCGCTTGCCGTCGCGCAGCGCGGTGGCCAGATCGGGGTCGCTGAGCTCGAGACTGCGTTCGATCTTTTCGAGCTCGGTGCGATCGTGGTGACTGAGCATCGGGGTACTCCTTCGACGCCGTACCCGCCGTATCGCCAGAGCGAATACCCAATCGTCCTCCCAACGAACCGCCGAACGCCTTCCGATTTCGTGCTTTTTACTGCGCCGACCGGGTGATCCGCGCTCCGTGAGCGCCCGTGAGCACGTTAAGTTGCGGTGCGAACACGGAGGGGGGCCGCCTGCGTCCTCCTGCGTGCCGGAACCCTTCAAGCAGCTGGAGGACCTCGATGACCCTGCCCACCGAACCGATCGGCAGCATCCCGCGCCCGGCGTACCTCGTCGAAGGCCTCGGGGAGTTCGCCGCCGGGCGGATCGACGCCGCCGCGCTCGCCGAACTGGAGACCCGCGCGCTGGCCGACACGATCACCCGGTTCGAGGAGACCGGGTCCCCGGTGCTGACCGACGGCGAGCAGGGCAAGCCGAGCTTCGCGACGTACCCGCTGGCCGGCCTGGCCGCGCTGGCCCCGGACGGCGTCGTCATCCCGTTCGCCGACGGGCACACCCGGCAGCTGCCGCGGCTGACCGCGGGCCCGTTCCGCTACGCGACCCACGCCGACGAGTACCTGACCCGGGCGAAGGCACTCACGGCCAAGCCGGTCAAGCAGGCGGTGATCGCGGCCTCGGCCGTCTCGCTGATCTACCCGGCCGGCGGCATCGACGGGTACTCGCGGGAGCAGTTCATCGCCGACCTGGTGAACGAGGCCGAGGCGGACATCCGGCGCAGCCTCGACGCGGGCGCGGACAGCGTCCAGATCGACTTCACCGAGGGACGGCTGTCACTGAAGCTGGACCCGTCGGGCGGCCTGCTGCGGCAGTTCGTCGAGCTGAACAACGCGGTCCTCGACCGGTTCACGGCGGAGGAGCGCGCGAAGATCGGCGTCCACACCTGCCCGGGCGGCGACCTGGACTCGGTGCACAGCCTCGACGTCGACTACGCGGGCCTGCTGCCGGCGCTGTTCGACCTGAAGGCCGGGCGCTTCTTCGTCCAGCTGGCGAGCGAGCCGGACCCCGATCGCGCGCTCGCGGTCATCGCCGAGCACCTGAAGGCGGACCAGCGGGTCTTCGTCGGCGTGACCGACCCGATCGACCCGCGCGTGGAGACCCCGGAGGAGGTCCGCGACCGGGTGCTCAGGGCGGCTCAGTACGTGCCGGCCGACCGGCTCGGGACGTGCGACGACTGCGGGTTCTCGCCGTTCGCGGACGACACGTCGACCTCGCGCGACCTCGCGTTCGCGAAGATCAAGGCCCGCGTGGAAGGCACCCGCCTGGCGGCCGAGAAACTCGGCTGACGCCCGGGTTCACGCCGTTTCGGCGGCGACCTTCAGGCCGAGCGCGACGAGCAGGCTGCCGAGCACGGCGTCGAGCCCCCGCCGGACGCGGGCGTCGCGGAAGACCTTCTTCAGCGCTCCGACGACCACGGCGAGGGTGACGAACCACAGGACCGTGCCGGCGGTGGCGATCGCGGCGAGTTCGAGGGTCTGCAGGGTCGAGCCGTCGGCCGGGAGGAACTGGGGGAGCAGCGCGAGGAAGTAGACGGCCACCTTGGGGTTGAGCAGATTGGTGAACAACCCCTGCCGGAAGGCGGCGGCGGCCTTGAGCGGCTCTCGGTCGTCGCCGCCGAGGTCCCGGTATTCGCCGCGGCGGACGGCCAGCCAGGCCTTGACGCCGAGGAAGACGAGGTAGGCGGCCCCGACCAGCTTGACGACGGTGAAGGCGACGGCGGACGCGGTGAGCACCGCGGCCACCCCGAGCGCGATCGCGACCACCCAGGCGAAGACCCCGAGGGCGATCCCGACGCCGGCGGCGATCCCGGCGCGCCGGCCACCGGTGAGGGAGGAGCGGGTGACGACGACGAAGTCCGGGCCGGGGGACATCGCGCCGAGGAGGACGACGAGGAGGAAGGAAGCCGCGGTGGCGCCGGGGATCATGGGGTGAGCCTACGACGGGTCGGCCACCGGTTTTGCGGCGTGGGAATGTTCGAATTTGAACTTCGTGTAGGGTCGATCATGTGGGTGACTCCAGGGGCGACGACGTGACGGCCGAGGTGCGGACCCGGGTGCGCATCCCGCTGCGGCTGCACGGCGGCCTCGAGATCGACGCCGAAGCCGTCACCTTCCGCGGCCTCGAAGACGGCGGCGAGCACCTCGCCCTCGTGCTCGGCACGCCCGGCGACGTCCCCCTCGTCCGCCCGCACTCCGAGTGCCTGACCGGCGACGTCTTCGGCTCCGCGCGGTGCGACTGCGGGCCGCAGCTGGCCGAGGCCGTCGAACGGATCTCCGAAGTGGGTGGGTACCTGCTTTACCTGCGGCAGGAAGGGCGGGGGATCGGGCTCTACAACAAGCTCGACGCCTACGCGTTGCAGGACGACGGCCTCGACACCTACGCCGCTAATGCCGCGCTTGGGTTGCCCGAGGATGCGCGGGATTACGCCGTTGCGGCGCAGATGCTCAAGGCACTCGGGGCTGGGGAGGTCGATCTGCTCTCCAACAATCCTGATAAGGCCGCGCAGTTGCGGGTCGCTGGGATTGCGGTGCGGGATCAGGTTCCCACCGGGGTTTTCGCGACGGACAGCAATGTTCGGTATTTGCGGGCGAAGGCTGAGCAGACGGGGCACACGTTGCGTCTGCCCGGGATTGCCAGTTGATCTGTTCCACCTGATCGAGTGATGAACATGTGTTCGTGTGGCGGTAATCTTGGGGTGTGGACAGAGAAGCGGTGTGGCAAGCGGATGCGGAGGCCTTGGCCGACCGCATCGTTTCGCTGCTCACCGTGGTGCGGTCTGCTGAGGCGGAAATCGGTGCGCTGCTGGTGGAAATCGAATCCCGCGGGGTTCAGGAACTCTTCGGATACCGCACTACTGCGCGCCTCTACGAACACCTCGCCGACGTCCCGCACGCCGCCGCCACCCGCACCGTCACCCGCGCCCAGGCCCTGCACCCCGCCCACACTCTCGACGCCACCCCCGCTGTTGCTCCGGCCACCGGTGCCGCGGCGCTCACCGGCCGGTTGAGCACCCCGATGATCGACACCATCATCGACGCTGTCACCCGGATCCCCGCCCCTCACCGCGACACCGCCGAGGCGGATCTGCTCGCCTTCGCCGCCGAGGGCGGCCACAAGCAGGTGGCTGCCCTGGGTGCCCGGATCCTGGCCCACCTCGACCCCGACGGTCCCGCACCCGACACCGCCGAACCCGCCACCCCCGCTCGGGAACTGTCGTTGCGTCGAAGACGCACCGGAACCTGGGAACTGACGGGCCG
The DNA here is from genome assembly GCF_010550475.1 of Amycolatopsis sp. SID8362. Taxonomy (NCBI): domain Bacteria; kingdom Bacillati; phylum Actinomycetota; class Actinomycetes; order Pseudonocardiales; family Pseudonocardiaceae; genus Amycolatopsis; species Amycolatopsis sp. SID8362. The sequence continues at coordinate 8,657 of NZ_JAAGNB010000069.1, read as the reverse complement.
GTTCGACGATGAAACCGGTACCCGCGCCAGTGCCCTGCTGGATGCGTTGGCTGAACGTCGCGGCACCGACGACCTCCGCTCCCCACACGAACGCTACGGCGACGCCTTCTCCGACGCGATCGACCTAGCGCTCAATTCCCCAGAACTCCCGGCCCAAGCCGGTGAACGCGTCCACGTGATGGTCGCCGTTTCCCTCACCGACCTGCAATCCGGACGCGGCACGGCCACCCTGGGCGACACCGGCGTCATCACAGCTGCCGACGCCCGCCTCCACGCCTGCGACTGCAAGCTGATCCCCGCCGTCCTCGGCTCGGCCAGTGAGCCTCTGGACTTGGGCCGTGCCCGCCGCCTGATCAGCCCCGGCCTACGCCGCGCCCTGTTCCTGCGCGACCGCGGCTGCGCGTTCCCCGGTTGCCACCGCCCGCCCCGGCACTGCCAGGGCCACCACATCCGGCACTGGGCCGAGGGCGGCCTCACCGACTTGGCTAACCTGGTGCTGTTGTGCGGTCACCATCACCGGTTGTTGCACCGCTCGGGCTGGCAGGTCCGCATCGCTGCCGACGGCCATCCGGAGTTCCTGCCGCCACGGTTCCTGGACAAACGCCGAAAACCCAGGCGCAACAACCTGCATCAGCCCCTGCCATTCGCAGCCTGAACACGGGACAGGCCCGCAGCCACCGGCTACGGGCCTACACCCATGTGCTGACCTGCTGGCGTGGTCCAGGGATTCACCCTCCTCCCGGGGAGGTCCGCTGATCGCGATCTCTGCCGCGGTGGATGTCCTGCGCGTTTCGGCACCTGCCGGTGCGGTTGTGTGCAGCTTCATGTGGTCGCTCGTGGCCGACGCCCGCCTGTGGCCGACCTCAACTGGATCGTGGACCCGGCAGGGCCCACAGCCAAGCGCTCGGACCTGGCCGGCTGGGCCAAGTACCGCTTCCGTCGCTCACGTTGGCTCGAACCGCGGCGCGACCCCATCCGCCAACGACCCGCACCGATCCTGACCGCGGCCGCCCGAGGCCCTACGTCAGCCGCTGCGCTGCTGCCGCCGCAGGACCCGTTGTCAGCTTCTCCAGCAAGGCGATCAGCGTCGTCCGCTCCGACGGTGTCAGCGACGCCGCCCAAGCCTGCTCTCGCTCGTTGTGCTCCTGGTACGCCTCGGCCACCGACGCATGGCCCGCCTCCGTCAGGTCCAGCTCCACCGCCCGACGATCATGCGGCACCGCCGAGCGGGTCACCAGCCCGTCCCGCTCCAGCGTCTTGACCAGGGCCGACACCGCCGCGCGGCTCATTCCGGCCAGCCGGGCCACGTGGCGGGACTCCAGGGGGCCGGCCAGCCACAGCACGAACAGCACCCGGAAGCCGCCCCAGCTCCAGCCTCGGGGGCGGTGGACTGTGGACTCCCAGTCGTAGACCAGTGCGCCCGCGAGGCGGTGGAGGGTGAGGCCGAGGCGCATGGCCACCGGGTCGGTGGCGGGTAGCTCGGCCTGCGTCTTCCCGATCGCGTAGTCGACGAACGAGAGGTAGTCGAGGTCGGCCGGTCGGTCGGTCATGCGGTCAGGTTAGGCGACGAGGGGGTTCCGCGCGGCGGCGCGGCGGGCTAGCCTGAGGCGAGATAGTCAATCCTTTGACGATCAAGGAGCCCTAGCCGTGACGAAGAAAGCGTTCGCCTCTTCGGCCGACCTGGCGGAGAAAGCGCAGACCCTGGAAGTCCTGGACGACGGCGTCTACGCGCTGACCGCAGAGGGGGATCCCAACATCGGGGCCATCGAAGGCGAGGACTTCCTCGTCTGCTTCGAGGCGCTCGCCACGCCCGTCGCCGCCCGCGAGTGGCTCGCGAAGCTGCGTGAACACACCGACAAACCAGTGCGCTACCTGGTGCTGAGCCACTACCACGCGGTGCGCGTGCTCGGCGCGTCCGCCTTCGACGCCGAAGTCATCGTCGCGCACGAGAACACCCGTGCGCTGGTCGCCGAGCGCGGGAAGGAGGACTGGGCCAGCGAGTTCGGGCGGATGCCGCGGCTGGCCAAGGGCGCGGACTCCGTGCCCGGCCTGACCTGGCCGACGCTGACCTTCTCCGACCGGCTCACCATCGACCTCGGGGGCGACCGCGGCGACCTCGTCCTGCAGTACTGCGGGCGCGGGCACACCGAAGGCGACATCGTGGCCTGGCTGCCGCGGCAGCGGATCCTCTACGCGGGCGACCTCGTGGAAGCCGAAGCCGCGCTCTACACCGGGGACGCGTTCCACCGCGACTGGGCTTCGTCCACTTTGGACCGGGTCGGCGCGTTCGGCGCCGAGACCCTGATCGGCGGGCGAGGTGGGGTGAGCCGTGGGGCGCAAGCAGTCGAGGCTGCGATCGCGCAGACTCGGCACTTCCTGACCACCATGATTCGCGAGGTCGGCGCGGTCCGCGACGCCGGCGGCACGCTCAAGGACGCCTTCGAACGCACCCACGCGGCCCTCAACGACCAGTACGGCCACTGGCCGATCTTCGAGCACTGCCTGCCGTTCGACGTCTCCCGGCTGTGGGACGAGCTCGGCGGCATCGAGCGGCCGGTGGTGTGGACCGCCGAACGCGACCGCGAAGTCTGGGACCAGCTCCAAGGATGACGGTCGCGGTCCTCGGCAGCGGTCCGGTCGGCCAGACGGCCGCGCTGCTGCTCGCGCGCTGGGGCGTACCCGTGGTGCTCGTCGACGAGCACGAGGTGCGCGACCCCGTGGGGTCCAAGGCCATCTGCCAGCAACGGGACACCCTGGACGTCTGGGCCTCCCTCGGCGCCGGGTGCCTCGCCGAGGAAGGGCTCACCTGGACGACCGCCCGGACGTTCCACCGCGAGACCGAGCTGTTCTCGCTGAAGCTGCCCGACGGCGGCTCGGCGCTCCCGCCGTTCGTCAACATCTCGCAGGCCCGCGTCGAAGAAGTCCTCGACGAGCTGATCGCGCGGCAGCCGCTGATCGACGTCCGGCGCGGGCACCGCGTCACCGGCGTGACGCAGCCCGGGTGCGTCGAAATCCACTGTGAGACGAAGGACGGGCCGCGGCGGATCGAGGCCGACTACGCGATTGCCTGCGCGGGTTCGCGGGGTGACGCCGTGCGCCGCGCCCTCGGGCAGCACCTCGGCGGGTTCTCCTTCCGCGACCTCTTCCTGATCTGCGACATCCGCGCCGACCTGCCGGGCTGGGCGGCCGAGCGCCGCTTCCACTTCGACCCGCCGTGGAACCCGGGGCGGCAGGTGCTCATCCACCCGTGCCCGGACTCGCAGTTCCGCATCGACTGGCAGGTCCCGGACGACTACGACCTCGCGGCCGAGGAGACCGGCGGCGCCCTCGACCGGCGGATCCGCGCGATCATCGGTGACCGGCCGTACGAGGTCGTCTGGCGCTCGGTGTACCGCTTCCACACGCGGCTCGTCGACCGGATGCGCGTCGGGCGCGTACTGCTGGCCGGGGACTGCGCGCACCTGGTCGCGCCGTTCGGGGCGCGCGGGCTCAACTCCGGCGTCGCCGACGCCGAGAACGCGGCCTGGAAGCTCGCCTGGGTCCTGCGCGGCCACGCGGACGAGGACCTGCTGGAGAGCTACCACACCGAGCGGCACGCGGCGGCGGTCGAGAACGCGGCCGTGACGACGGCGACGATGGACTTCCTGGTACCGCAGGACGACGGGCAGCGCGCGCGCCGCCTCGACGTCCTCACCCGCGCGGCCGTCGACCCGGCGGTGCACGAGCAGGTCGACTCGGGACGGCTGGCCGAACCGTTCTGGTATACCGATTCGCCGCTGACCACGCCCGATCCCGCGCGGCCGTTCGCCGGCCGGCCACCACGCGGTGCGTTGCCGCCACCGGGGCCGGGGGTGCTGCTTCCGGACATAACCGTCGAGAGTGGACGGTTGCGTGACCTGGCCCGCCAAGGGTTCCTGCTCCTGACGACCCCGGGGGTACGGGCCGAGGGAATCCGAAGCGCCGAGATCGCCGTGGGCGGGGCGCTCGGCGCGCGTCCGGGCGAAGCCTGGCTGGCCCGCCCGGACGCGTACGTCGCCGCCGTCCTACGGGTAGGAGACCAGCGGGCTCACCTGGTGCCCGGTGTTCGCGGCGTCACCCGAATCGTTGATGACGTGGGCGATCGTGCCCACGCCGCCGAGTGACACCGAAACGAGGTTGTGGAACCGGACCCCGCCGGCGTTCGGCACCTCGAAGGAATGACTGGCCACAATGGACGGATTGGTGTTGAAGAAGCAGTAGCTGCCCAGGCCCCAGCCTTCGTGGCTGGTCACCGAGTCGGCCACCTTGTACGCCGCCCAGCCCTGCCGGCCGCCGCCGCTGGACCAGGACGCCTGGTCCGGCGGGTCGTACGGCATCTCGTTCTGGAAGAAGTACGTCCGCCCGCCGTTGCCGTTCCAGAGCACCTCGTACTGCTGGTAGTGCTCGACGAACAGGCCGTACATCGTCACGTTCGAGCCGTTGACGACCAGGCCGTTGGCCGCGGTGTTGACGTTCCAGCCGACGCCGTAGGAGTGGTCGCCGCGCCACAGCCACATGTGGTCGCCGATGACGTTGTTCGAGTTGACCACCAGCGTCTGCGTGGCCTTGCCGACGGCCGCACCGCCGATCCGGAAGAACACGTCGTGCAGCGACGTCGGGTCGGCCGCGTGGTTCGCGTTCGACCCCGGCTGGCCGACCTGCACCAGCACCGGCGAGTTCACCGCGCCCGCGTCGATCAGCAGCCCGGCGATCTTCACGCCGTCCACATCGGACGTCGTGATCGCCGCGGTCCCGTTGGTGGGCATCAGCGTCGCCAGGCCGAGGCCGAGCACCACGGTGTCCGGGCGCGTGACGTTCAGCGCCTGGTCGAGGTGGTAGACGCCGGGCGTCACCAGCAGGTTCTTGCCCGCGGCCAGTGCGGCGTTGAGCGTCGCGGCCGAGTCGGACGGGTGCGCGACGTAGAACTCGCTGAGCGAGATCGACTGCCCGGCCGGGGCGCCGTGGCCCCAGCTCGTCCCGGACGAGTTCTGCCGCAGCGCCGGGACGAAAACGTTGTAGCTGCCCGAGCCGTCGACGTACAGGAACGGCTTCTCGCGGACCACCGGTGTCTGCCCGACGACCGTCTCCGGCGGGTTCGGGAACGACGCCGGCGGGGTGCCGGTCGAGCCGACGAACACCATGTTCCAGACGCCGCCCTGCCAGCCGCCCAGCTCGCTGTTGCGGGTCAGGAACTGCTGCTGCGAGCCGGAAACGGCGACGCCGTCGATCTTGCTGTCGGCGATCAGGCCGCCGCTGGCCCAGCCGTCCCCGCCGTTCCAGAGCTGGATCTGGCTGCCGCGCAGGTGCATCCGGCGGTAGGGCGCGGCCTGCGCGACCGCCCACCGTTCGACCTGCCCGGCGGGCAGGGTCACCGAGAGGTTCTCGGCCGACCGCCAGAAGTTCTGCGTCGCGTTGCCCTTGTTGTTCGGGTTGTCGCCCTGCTGCAGCCAGTCCGCTTCGACGCGGACGTGGCCGTTGAGGTTGACGTCGTCGGGGGAGAGCCCGAGGCCCGCCACCTGCTCGTAGAAGCCGAGGTTGACGTCGGCGGTGTAGGTGCCCGGCTTGAACAGCACGGCGTAGCGCTCGCTGCCGAACTGGTTGGTGTGCTGCTGGTCCGCGATCTGCGTCAGCCGGCTCTGGATGGTCGCGGCCGGCGTCGACGGGTCGAACACCGACACGTTCGGCCCGAGGTCCGGGTTGCGCGGGTCGGTCGGCGGGATGGTCGTCCCGCCGCCGGTGCCGTGCACGGCGACTTCCCAGAGCGAGTAGCCGTAGCCGGTCGCCCGCTGGGTGCCGTAGACGCGCAGGTAGCGCGCGGTGCCGGTGAGGGCCACGGTCTGCGTGCCGCCCGCGCCGGTGGTGGTCGTGTACGCGGTCGTCCAGCTGTTCGCGTCCGAGGACAGCTGGACGCTGAACGCCTTGGCGTACGCGGTTTCCCAGGTGAGCACCACGTCGCACAGCTGCTGCGCGGAACCCAGGTCGACCTGGAGCCACTGCGGGTCGCTGAACGCGCTGGACCAGCGCGTGCCGGTGTTGCCGTCGACCGCGGCGGACGCGGGTGTGCCGCCGTTCTCGGTCGAGGACGCGGTCGCGGTGCGGCCCTGCGCGAGGTTGGTGGTCCCGCACGCGGCGGCCTGCGCCGGCGCGGAGCCGACCACCGCCGCGGTGGTGACCGCGGTGACGAAGGTGGTGGCGATGACGAGGAGGCGGTGAACGGGGGAGAACGTCGTTGATCTCATCGGCCTGCCTGCTGATCGGGGGGAGGGCGGGCGAAACGGGCCGGGCGAGCCCCACAGCTCGCGCCGGCGTCGGGTGGTGCGGCGGGTCCGCCCCCAGGTCACCCGCCCGGCGCCGTGAGCCGGAAGAGCGGTACCGGGTGGTGCGAGGAGCGCGAACCAGTCAGCCCGAGGGTGTGCGTGACGCGGGGAACCGACCCGGGTGGCGGTCACGGAACCGGTTCCAGCGGGTCGAAGTGAACACCGCGGGGTTCGGCGGAGTCAAGGATCCGGCGCGGATTCGTTCGCCCGGACCAGTCCCCGGGGTGGTCCGCGACCGTCCGGCGCAGCGAAGTTGACATTTTACGGCTCTTTATTTATATCCTGAACTAAGAGCGTGCCGACGAGCGGGACCCACACCCGCGCCGAGGACCACGTGAGCCGATCCGCGCCGGGGCAAGGCCGCCCCGGCGCCGGTTCGCCGTGGAGGTGCCCATGCAACGCCGCATGCCGAGAACCCGGGTTCTCGCCGTTCTCGCCCTGACCGTCGCCGCCCTGTTCACCGCGCCGGCCGCCCGGGCTGCGCCCGTCCTGCTCTCGCAAGGCCGTCCGGTGACGGCGTCTTCGACCGAATCCGCCGCCTTCCCCGCGAGCGCGGCGGTCGACGGCAACGCCGGCACGCGCTGGTCCAGCGCCTTCTCCGACCCGCAGTGGCTGCAGGTCGACCTCGGGTCCACCCAGCAGCTGTCCCAGGTGGTGCTGAACTGGGAAGCCGCGTACGCCAAGGCCTTCACGCTCCAGGCGTCCGCCGACGGCGCCACCTGGACGTCCCTCTACGCGACGACCACCGGTGCCGGCGGGACGCAGACCCTCAACGTCACGGGCAGCGGCCGGTACGTCCGGCTCACCGGCACCCAGCGCGCCACGCAGTACGGCTACTCGCTGTGGGAGTTCCAGGTCTTCGGCGGTGGCGGCACCACGCAGCCCGGTGACGTCCTGCTGTCGTACGGGAAGTCCGGGACGGCGTCGTCGTACCAGGACGACGGGGCCTGCCCCGGCTGCGTCCCGGCCAAGGCGTTCGACCACGACCCGGCGACCCGCTGGGCGACGAGCGCGACGACCGGCTGGGTCGACCCCGGCTGGATCACCGTCGACCTCGGCGCGGTCGCGGCCGTGCACCAGGTGGTCCTGCAGTGGGACCCGGCGTACGCGGTCGCCTACCAGATCCAGGTGTCGAACGACAACGCGAACTGGACATCGGTGTACTCGACCACCACCGGCAAGGGCTTCAAGGAAACCCTGACGGTGAACGGTTCCGGCCGCTACGTCCGGATGTACGGCACCGCCCGGTCCAACGGCTACGGCTACTCGCTGTGGGGCTTCGACGTCTACGGCACCGGCGGCAGCCCGACGACCCCGCCGCCCGCGCCGCCGGCCCCGCACTTCCCGGGCACCCTGGTCTGGAGCGACGAGTTCAACGGCGCCGCGGGCGCCAACCCGGACCCGGCCAAGTGGACCGCCGAGACCGGCCCCGGCGTCAACAACGAACTCGAGTACTACACGAACAACAACAACGCCAAGCAGGACGGCCGCGGCAACCTCGTCATCCAGGTCCGCCGCGAGGCGACCCCGGGCAGCGCGTGCCCGGTCGACCCCATCAGCGGCAGCGGCACCTGCCAGTACACCTCGGGCCGGATCAACACCGCGGGCAAGTTCAGCTTCACCTACGGCCACGTCGAGGCGAACATCAAGGTGTCCGGTACGCAGGGGCTGTGGCCCGCGTTCTGGTTGCTGGGCGCCAACTTCTTCGGCGGCACGCCGTGGCCCAACTGCGGCGAGATCGACATCATGGAGCACGTCGGCAAGTCGCCGAACCTGGCCTACTCGACGATCCACGCCCCGGCGTACAACGGCGCGGGCGGCATCGGCGCGCCGTTCGACTTCGGTCAGGACGTCTCCGCCGGCTTCCACCGCTTCGGCCTTGACTGGGACGCGTCGCACATGACGTTCTACGTCGACGGGAACGCGTTCGAGACGATCAACCGGGACACCGTGGAGAGCACGCGGGGGCCGTGGGTGTACGACCACCCGTTCTTCCTGATCCTCAACAACGCCATCGGCGGGGACTTCCCCGGCCCGCCCGGTGCCGGGACCGTCCTGCCGCAGGACATGGTGATCGACTACGTGCGGGTATACCAGTAGGGCTACGGTGACCGGGTCGATTCCCGGACCACCAGCGTGGTCGGGACGATCAGGGGCCGATCCGGTGGCGGCGCCCCGGCGAGCTGCGCGAGCAGCTGCCGGGCCGCCGTCTCGCCCATCGCCCGCAGCGGCTGGCGGATCGTCGTCAGCGGCGGCTGGGTGTGCGCGGCGAGGGGGATGTCGTCGAAGCCGAGCACGGCGACGTCCCCCGGCACCGCGCGC
>NZ_JAAGNB010000015.1:0-3569 GCF_010550475.1 Amycolatopsis sp. SID8362 | reverse complement strand
CGCGGAGTGCGGCGGAGCTGCCGGAAGCCCGCGCGAGCGCGGATCGCGCGTTGCGGGTGCTGCGTTCGGGGAGCGGCGCGGGCCGCCGGGTGGCGGCGCTGGCCGATGTCCACGTTGAGGCGCTGCTGCTGGAGTTGCAGGACTTGGTGGCGGTGCGCGGGGATCGCCCGACCGGGCCGGTCGCGCGGCTGATCGAGTACGACGAGCAGCACCACGCGCACCTGGTCGAGACCTTGCGAGCCTGGCTCGACGCGTTCGGCGACGTGATCGCGGCGTCGGCTGCTGTTCACGTGCACCCCAACACGTTCCGGTACCGCTTGCGGCGGCTCGCGGAGGTGGGCGGGTTCGACATGACGGACCCGGAGGCGCGGTTCGCGGCGATGCTGCAGCTGAGGGTGGTGGCCCCGCCCGCTCCCTGATCGTCGCAGCGCGCGCAGCTGGGCAGCGTGAGCTGCCTGGTGTCTTGAATGAGTCATTCAGGTCGTCGGAGGTCAGGGCTTCGGCAAAGTCAGGCCGGCGGCAGCCCGCGGATGCGGGACAATTCGACTAGGCCGAGCCCCCTGACCCGCGACGTAGTGAGTGACTCATTCATGGCGTCCGGCGACATGAATGAGTCACTCACTACGTCCGCGCCCAGGGGTCCCGGCAAAGTCGCGTCGGCGAGCGCGTGACCGGCGGCAGAGTCGCCTGGCCGTGTGGTCTGCCCGGCGTCGCGGGGATGTCGTGAAAGGGTCATTCATGTCGTCTGGCGAGGTGAATGACTCTTTCATGACATCGCGGATCGGCCCTGCTGGCCGACTTTGCTGGAACCCTGTCGTCGGAGGTCTTGAATGACTCATTCAAGACCATGCGGCACCCGTCCGAGCCGGTGGTGGCCCCGCCCGCTCCCTGATCGTCCGAATTGTCGGTGATTAACCACCGGAAACTCGTCTGGACTTGGTGAGTTACCTACTTTCGACCGGTGTGCGACCCCTTCGGGGCATGTGAACCTGCTCGGACTTCACGTCAGGTGATCAAGCTTCCACGGAGGTGTACCGGGTGTCACGCAAACGGGTCATCGCAGGGACGGCGGCGGTGAGCGCGGCTGTCGTCGCGGTGTCGCTGCTCTCGACGGGTTCGCCCGCCTACGCGACCATCGCCCAGCCGTCCATGCACGCGCTGAACCCCCTCGCGATGCCGTTCGGCAGCGTGGTGCGGTCGCAGCAGGAAATCGGGGGCGTGCCGGTGTTCGGCGGGCAGCTGATCCAGGTCCGCGACAAGGCGGGCGCGGTGCTCGCCACGCACGGCCGCACCGCGAAGAAGACCGCGGGTGCCTTCCCGGCGAGTGACGCGGGTGCCGCCGACGCCGCCATCGCGGACGTCGCCAAGCGCACCGGCCTCGCCGCGGACACGCTGAAGGCCGACGCGCCGCGCGCCTACTGGTACGACGCCACGCTCGGCGGGGCGAAGGGCGACGGCATCGCGGTGCCGACCTACCAGGTCACCGTGCACGGCAAGAAGCTCAACGACAAGTGGACCGAGGTCGTCAAGGCCGGCACCCAGGACGTCGTCACGTCGTGGTCGGAGGTCCGCGAGGCCAACCGCGACGTCTGCGACGCGAACCACAAGGTGGTCAGCGGCAGCTCCGCGTCGGTCCGCTGCGGGACCGCCTTCGACGTCACCCGCAAGGAGGGCGGCGCCGAGTCGAGCGTCGCCGACGTCAACAACGTCTACACGTTCTTCGGGCAGGCGTCGGACTTCTACCAGAAGTACGTCAACGTCGACCTGACGAGCCTGATCGGCGCGGACTACTCCGACGGCACCGGCAAGGCGCTGCGCGGCACCGTCCGGATCTGCGTCGACGGCGAATGCCCGTTCGCCAACGCCTTCTGGGACGGCGAGCAGATGGCCTTCGGCGAGGGCGTCACCACCGACGACATCACCGGCCACGAGCTGACGCACGGCGTCACGCAGCACACGTCCGGGCTGAGCGGAGGCCAGGCCGACTCGATCAACGAAGGCCTGTCGGACGTCTTCGGCAAGTTCATCGGCATCACCTCGAACGACCCCAACGACACCGGCGACAACCGCTGGCTGCTCGGCGCGGGCTCGTCGCTCGGCGCGATCCGGAACATGAAGGACCCGCGCTCGTCGCTCACGCCGCAGCCGGACATGGTCAACGGCCCGGGCTGGGACACGAACAACCCGGACGAGCACATCAACGACGGCGTCGTGAACAAGGCCGACTACCTGATCACCGACGGCGACACCTTCAACGGCCAGACCGTGCGCGGCCTCGGCCTCGACAAGTCGGTCCAGATCTGGTGGGGCGTCGAGAACACGCTCACCCAGAGCGCGACCTTCAAGGACGTCGGCGACGCGCTGAACTCCTCGTGCGCGGCGCTGGCGAAGGCGGGCACGGCCGGCATCACCACCGACGACTGCGCCCAGGTCGGCAACGCGGTGAAGGCGACCCAGCTGGACCAGGACCCGAAGTAGCCCTCAGCGGGGGAGCGACGCCAGCCCGGCGAGCAGCCGGTCGACGTCGCCCTCCGTGGTGTAGGGCGCGATGCCGGCGCGGACGGCGCCGGTGTCGCCGAGCCCGAGGTGCCGCGAGCACTCGATCGCGTAGAAGCTGCTGGCCGGGGCGTTGACCCCCTGCGCGCCGAGGTGTTCGTACACCGCTTGAGACCGCACCCCGTCGACCGAGAACAGGGTCGTCGGGGTGCGGTGGCGTCCGGGTGCGCCGTACCGGGTCACGCCGGAGACCGCCGAGAGGCCCGCGTCGAGACGGGCGAGCAGCGCGGTTTCGTGCTCCTCCAACGCCTGCAGGGACGCGAGCAGCCGCGAACGCCGTGAGCCCGTCCCCGGCACCAGCCCGGCCAGGAAGTCGATGGCCGCCGTCGTGCCCGCGAGGAGTTCGTACGGGAGCGTCCCCAGCTCGAAGCGTTCCGGGACGGCGTCGGTCGAGGGCAGCAGCTTGTCCGGGCGCAGCGTCTCGAGCAGCGCCGGCGCCGCCGCGACCAGGCCCAGGTGCGGCCCGAGGAACTTGTACGGCGAGCAGGCGTAGAAGTCGGCGCCGAGCGCGGTGACGTCGACCGGCGCGTGCGGGGTCAGGTGGACGCCGTCGACGTAGAGCAGCGCGCCGGCGTCGTGCACGGCGGCCGCGATCGCCGGGACGTCCGGGCGGGTGCCGAGCAGGTTCGACGCCGCGGTGACCGCGACCAGCCGGGTCCGCTCCGACAGCAGGGACGTGATCGCGGCCGGGTCGAGCACGCCGGTGGCGGGGTCGAAGTCCGCCCAGCGAACGATCGCGCCGGCGGCCTCGGCGGCCTGGACCCACGGCCGGATGTTCGCGTCGTGGTCGAGGCGGGTGACGACGACTTCGTCGCCGGCGCGCCAGTCCTTGGCCAGCGCGCGGGAGAAGTCGTAGGTCAGCTGGGTCATGCTGCGCCCGAAGACGACGCCGCCCGGATCGGCGGCGAGCAGGTCGGCCACGGCCTGCCGGGCGTCGGCGACGACGGTGCTCGCGCGGCGCTCGGCGGCGGTGACGACGCCGCGGTTGGCGATCGCGGCGCACAGCGTCCCGG
>NZ_JAAGNB010000683.1:0-26331 GCF_010550475.1 Amycolatopsis sp. SID8362 | reverse complement strand
GGCGGCCGCGGCGAGGACGTCGGCCAGCGGCGGGATGTCCCGTCTGAGCGCGGCGACGGCGTCCCGCGCCTCGGCGAGCCCGTCGGCGGCGAGCCGGCGCGACCGCTTGACCGACCGCAGCGCACCGTCCACATCGGACTTTTCCGCTAGCAGCGCTTCGGCGAGTTCGAGCTGCACCCCCAGCGCGCCAAGCGAATGCGCGAGGACGTCGTGGAGTTCGCGGGCGATCCGGGTGCGTTCGTCGAGCGCGGCGGCGCGCGCGTGCTCGGCCTGCGCGAGCCGTGTCTGTTCGAGCAGCGCTTCGGCCTGTTTCGCCTGCACCTCGTACTGGCGGCGGTTGAGCCCGACCAGGACGAGCAGCAGGAGCACGGCGGGTTCGGCGAGCGTCGCGCCGGGGCTGTGCCCGGCGAGCACGTGCGACGTCACCGCGAGGGCGATGTCGAGCAGGCCGATCCCGAGGATCACGCCGACGCCGGTCGTGGTCAGCGTCGCGAGCCTGCCGAGCGCGACGGCGGACAGGATGATCGCCGACGAGTCCCCGGCCCGGCCGACCAGCGCGGCCGGCAGCACGCTCGCGACGGCGAGCAGCACGGCGGCCGTCTTCGGCAGCCGCGGCGCGAGGACGACGAAGCCGAGCCAGCAGGCGCTCGCGACGCCGTAAGCGGCCCAGACACGTGGGTCCGGCTCGCGCGCGGTGAGCAGCGTCACGGCGAAGAAGAGCGTGCCGAGCAGCTGCACCACGAGCCAGCTCGGCGCGATGGTGTCCGGCAGCAGGGGACGTTTCGGCACGCCCCCATCTTTCCCGGATCAGCCGCGGATCGCCGGGGCCAGGGAGTGCGGGAGCACGGCTTCGGGGTCCGGCGGCCGCCGGACCAGCACCTCGACGTCGTCGGCGAAGCGGTACGGCTTCGCGTCGAGGATGCCGCCGAAGTGGCGGCGCAGGCGGGACATCTCGGCGCGGACGGTGACCGTGCGGCCGGCGTCGCCGAACAGGTCGGCCGACAGCTCGGAGGCCGACCGCCCGTCGCGGTGGCTCGCCAGCACGTACAGCATCTCGGCGTGGCGCGGGCTGAGCCGGTGCGTCCAGGTGCCGGTGGCGCCGGCCACGGTCAGCTCGGGCTCGCGCGGCGACCGGACGTCGAGCACGACGCGGGTGGGCGGCGCGGCATCGTCCTCGGCCGGCCGGATCAGCCAGCCGCCGGGAACGGGCTCGACGGCGCAGTTGCCGTACGCCGGCAGCCAGACGCGGCCGGGTTTGAGCCCGGTGGGCAACGCGATCCGGTCGACCGGGGCGAGCCCGGCGGCCGCGGCGACCCAGCCGTGCTCGTCGGCCACCACGGCCGGCCCGCCGACCTTGCCGAGCACGGGGGCGGCGAAGCCCCGCAGCCGCTCGAGCTCGGTGAGGTGGGTGGTGCGCAGCTGCGCCTGCGCGAGCCGGGCCACGGCGTCGACCAGCGCCAACGTCGTCGGGTGGACGGTCGGGGCCGGACCGGAGAGGTCGACGACGCCGAGGAGCTTGCCGTCCCGCGGATCGTGCAGCGGCGCGGCGGCGCACGTCCAGGAGTGCTGGGCGCGGACGTAGTGCTCGGCGGAGTAGACCTGGACCGGGCGGCGCGCGACCAGCGCCGTGCCGATCGCGTTGGTGCCGACGGACTCTTCCCGCCAATCGACGCCTTCGACGAACCCGAGCCCGTCGGCGCGGCGGCGGACCGCGGTGCTGCCGTCGCGCCAGAGCACCTGGCCGCCCGCGTCGACGATCACCATGATGTGCGCGGCCTGCTCGGCGAGGGTGAGCAGGCCCCCGCGCAGCGCCGGCAGTGCTTCGGCCAGCCCGCTCGTGCGGCGGCGGTTCTCCAGCTCCTCGACGCTCAGGATGGGCGCGGGCGCGCGGCCGTCCGGGTCCATGCCGAGCCGGCGCATCCGTTGCCAGGACGCGCCGATGACCGCCCGCGGGCGGCTGGGCAGGGCTTTTCCGGCCAGGGCCGCTTCGTGCACCTGCGCGAGGACACGGGCGTGCCGCCGGGGGTCGGCCCCGGCCGGCAACGCTGCCTCGAGGTCTCGCTGACCCAACCGCCACTCCTTGCGCTCTGCCTCCTCAGTCTGCCTTTTCGATCCGGTGATCGGAAGGTGGCGACGATCTCGCTCTGTGTCAGCGCCGGTACGCCACGACCGCCTTCGCGGCGTTGAGGACCTTCTGCGCGTCCGGGATGTAGAGGTCTTCGAGCGCGTCGGAGAACGGCACCGGCGTGTGCGGCGGCGTCACCATCTCGATCGGCGCCCGCAGCGAGCCGAACGCCTCCTTCGCGACGAGCGCCGAGATGTCCGTGGCGAGGTTGCACCGCGGCGACGCTTCGTCGACGACGACCAGCCGTCCGGTCTTCGCGACGCTCGCCAGGATCGTCCGGGTGTCGAGCGGGCTGGTCGTGCGCGGGTCGATGACCTCGGCTTCGATCCCGGAGGCCGCTAGCTCGCGCGCGGCCCCTTCGGCCATGGCGACCATGCGGCCGATCGCGACGATGGTGACGTCGCCGCCCTCGCGGACGACGTTCGCCTCGCCGAACGGGATCGCGTAGCTCTCCTCCGGGACGTCGCCGCTGGTGTCGTACAACGCCTTGTGCTCGCAGAAGATCACCGGGTCGTCGTCCCGGATCGACTGGACGAGCAGGCCTTTCGCCTCGTACGGGCTCGACGGGACGACGACCTTCAGCCCGGGGACGTGCGTGAAGATCGGGTACAGGCACTGCGAACGCTGCGCGGCGGCCCGCAGCCCGGCGCCGTACACCGTGCGGATGACGACCGGCGTGCGGGCGTTGCCGCCGAACATGTACCGGAACTTGGCGGCCTGGTTGAAGATCTGGTCGAAGCAGACGCCCATCGAGTCGATGGACCCGAGTTCCGCGACCGGCCGCTGCCCGCGCGTGGCGGCGCCGATCGCCGCGCCCACGAACGCCGACTCGGCGGTCGGCGTGTCGAGCACCCGGCCGGGGAACCGGTGGAAGAGCCCCGTGGTGACGCCCTCACCCAGCACGATCACCGATCCGTCCCGGGCCATCTCCTGCGCGAGTGCCTCGTCGATCGCCTCGCGGTAGCTGATCGTCCTGGCCACGGCGGCGCTCCTCAGTACGTCACGTAGACGTCGGTCTCGAGGTCTTCCCTCGTGGGTTTCGGCGCGGCCTTCGCCGCCGAGACGGCGTCCTCGATCAGCTTCGCGACTTCGGCGTCGATGTCGTCGAGGACCGGTTCGCCCAGCTCACCGCGGTCGGTGACGCGCGCCCGGAACCGTTCGAGGCAATCGAGGCCCTCGGTCCAGCGGGTGAACCTGACCTCGATCAGCGTCGGGCCGCCGCCCTCGCGGGCGCGCTCGACGGCCTCACCGGCGGCTTCGTGGACGGCGAAGAAGTCGAACCCGTCGACGATCACGCCGGGCACGCCGAACCCGGCGGCCCGGTCGGCGATGTTGTCCGACGCGACGGACCAGGTGCTCGACGTCACTTCGGCGTAGCCGGTGTTCTCCGCGACGAAGATCGCCGGCAGGTTCCAGACGGACGCGAGGTTCAGCGCCTCCAGCGTCGTCCCCTGGTTGCCGGCGCCGTCGCCGACGAACGCGACACCGACGCCGCCGGTGTTCTGCTGTTTCGCGGCGAGCGCGGTACCGCAGATGAGCGGCGGACCACCGCCGGCGACGCCGTTCGCGCCGAGCAGGCCCTTGGCGAGGTCGGCGATGTGCAGCGAGCCGCCCTTGCCGTGGCAGGCCCCGGTCTTGCGACCGTAGATCTCGGCCATCATGGCGTGGACGTCGACGCCCTTGGCGATGCAGTGGCCGTGGCCGCGGTGGGTGCCGGTGATCGCGTCACGGTCGTCGAGGTGGAGGCAGACCCCGGTGGCCGAGGCCTCCTCACCGGCGTAGCAGTGCCCGGACCCGGGGATTTCGCCGCTCGCGAACTCCTGGTGCACCCGCTCCTCGAAGGCCCGGATGGTGCGCATCAGGCGGTACGCCTCCCGCAGGGTGCTCGTCATCTTCGACGCTCCTTCCCGTACGCGGTTTCCGTGCGCAACAGCCCTTTCCGCGCCCCTTCGGCCATCGCCGCCCGGACGTCGACGCACCACGGCCCATCCGGTTTGAGCTCGACGAACGCGCTCTCGCCCGTCTTCAGTTCGAGTTCGCGCTCGCCGTCGAGCGCGATGACGCCGCCGGCCGCGGCCAGCTCGACGCGCACGCCGGGCCGGAGGACGCCCCACCCCCGGACCCCGACGGGCCGCACGAGCCCGGGCGCGATCGGCGCCTGCACGACGTACGGCGTCTCCCCGACGGGCCCGAGCTGCAGCGCGACACCGTCCGGGCTGGAGCGAGGGCTGGGACAGAGCTGTCCAGGAACGCTCGAGAGGCCGATGCCGTCCGGCTCGGCGAAGGTGCAGTACAGCTCGGTGAGCGTCGCCGGGTCCCACAGCGCCCGCGCCCCGATGTGCTTGCTCAGCGAGACGCAGACGTCGACGAGCGCGATCTCGCGACGCGCTTTCGTGACGACCTCCAGCACGCTGACCCGGTGCGTGACGAGGTCGGGGTCGATCTGCCCGGTCGCGATCAGCCCGGCGGCCAAGCCCGCGACGGTCGCCTCCCGCATCTGCGGGAACGCGTTGTTGGTCCCGGTCGAAAGCGCGATGATCGGCACGTCTTCGCAGGCCGCGGCGGCCACGCGGGCGGTCCCGTCCCCACCGAGGACGACGATGACGCCGGCACCGGCCTCGACCATCCGCCGCACGGCGTTGGTCGTGTCGGCCGCGGTGCCGGTGAGCGGGTCGTCCTCGCAGAAGTCGACCTTGGGCCAGGTCCCGCCCCGGCCGAGCGCCCGCAGGACCGCGGCGGAGATCCCGCCGAGGTCGGTCGAGACGAGAGCGCGGTCGAGCCCGGTCACGGCGAACGCCGCCAGCAGCCGCTGGACCATGTTCGCCTTCTCCGCGGTGGGGAACACCGAAGCTTGCGCGACCAGCCGGCGGATGTCCCGTCCCGAAGCCGGATTCGCGACGATCCCCGCCACCGTTTCACCCACCTGACCTCCCGATACTTCACCGGAGAACAGGAGACTCCGCGGGCGGCGCGGAAGGAAGGGTTGCAGGCCGTTGCAGTGCCGAGCGGCACCCAGGAGGCGTCGAACGTCACCGGAGTGATCTCCAGTGGACAGTCCAACCTGGAGAAAAACCAACCGGACGCAGCTACGGGACGAGGCTGACGACACCCTCGTAGGTGTAACCGGCCTCTTCGACCGCGCTCCGGACGTCGTCTTCGGCCAGCGCGGCCCCCGCGCGCACGACGACCCGGCCGGTCGGGACGTCGACGTCCACTTCGGTCACTCCGGGCAGCGCCGTGAGTTCTTCGGTGACCGACTGCGCGCAGTGGCCGCAGCTCATCCCGGAGACGGTGTAGCCGTGCTCGATCATGGTGCGCAGCATACGAAAAGGGCCGCCACCCCGAACGGGTGACGGCCCTTCCCCAAGATCAAAGTCAGATCACGGTGACCGACGTGGCCTGCGGGCCCTTCTGGCCCTGGCCGATCTCGAACTCGACGCGAGCGTTCTCCTCGAGGCTCTTGAAGCCGCTACCCTGGATCTCGCTGTAGTGAACGAAGACGTCGCCGCCACCGTTGTCGGGGGTGATGAAGCCGAACCCCTTCTCGGAGTTGAACCACTTCACAGTGCCCTGAGTCATCAAAAATCTCCATGTGTAACACCAAAACAGGAAGCCACTTCGGCGACCCGGGTCAGCACCCGGACGGTTTGCTTCCTCGGCGAGGAGACACTACGCCCGCTGAGTTCTGCGAGCGTGACTCATCACGAACACAAAAATCGAGACCTTCAGCAGTAAAGCACACTTTGACCAGGGCGGACAAGCGCTCTTCACCCGGGCGAGGTGAGCTATTCGCCACTCGCCGGGCGCAGTCCTTCCGTGGTGAACGGCGAACGCCAGGCCGTGTCGTGCTCGGCGGCGACCACGGCGTCGTCGTGGGCCTCGGCGGAGGCGCTGAACAGCACCGGTACGACGCCGGAGGACTTCCGCGCTGGTTCGGATGCGTGCTGGTGATCGGTCACGTCGAAACTCCCCTCGTTCCCTGCCCGCTGCGGCGCGGGTCATGACCGTGATGGTGCCATGCGGCACCGACAGAAACCGGTTGTCTCCCGCCGGGACCCGGCCGGGAAGGTTCAGCGGCGAACCACCACCGGAACACCGTCAGGCTACCTGAGCCTTCGTCGTGCTACCACACAACTTTCCCGGCGTTTCCCGTAATGAAACCGAGTGAAATCGTTACTGGGCGGGAGGTTGCGGACGGGCCTGCCCGAGCAGCGCCGAAAGCCGGACGTCCGGCGTCACCACATCGGGGTCCGTCCGCACGTCGATGACGCACGGCCGCTGCCGCACCAGCGCACTGGCGATGATCGGCTCCAGCTCTTCCCGATCGTCCACGGTGTACCCGGCCGCGCCCAGTCCACGCGCCCACGAAGCGAAGTCGGTCAGCGGGATCGACACCCCGGACAGCCGCCCGTGCGTCCGCGCCTGGTGCATGGCGAGCGCGCCGTGCACGCCGTTCTGGAAGACGACGACCATCACCGGAGCCCGGTACCGCACGGCGGTTTCGATCTCCTGCCCGGTCATCAGCGTCCCGGCGTCCCCCACCATGGCCACGACGGTCCGCCGCGGCTCGGCGAGCTTCGCCGCGACGGCCGCCGGCACGGCGTACCCCATCGCGGCGTTGCTCGGACCGAGCTGGCTGCGCGGCGCGGTGAAGCACCAGTAGCGGTGCATGAACTGCGCGAAGTTGCCGGCGTCGCTGGTCACGATGGTGTCCTCGGGCGCCAGCTTCCGCAGCGCCCGGACGACGTCCACCGGGTGCACCCGCGTGTTCCCGCTGGTGTCGGGCGGCGTCATGAACGTGTGCACGGCCGCGTTCGCCGCCGAGGCCCGCCGGGTCCGCGGCGACGCCACGGCTCGCAGTTCCCGCAGGAACGGCTCGACCTCGGAGTCGACGCGGAACGTCAGCCCCCGTCGTTTCGGGCTGACGTCGATCCCGGTCCCGACCATCACCAGCGTCTGCTGCGGCGTCGGGTAGCGGTACGCCTGCGTGGTCACCTCGTCGAGCTGAGTGCCGAGCGCGACCACGAGGTCCGCCCGCTCGAGCGCGTCGAGCTGCCGGGCCGGGATGCCGAGCCCGAGGTGCCCGGCGTAGCGAGCGTGGTTCTCGGGGAAGGCGTCCTGCCGCCGGAAGGCGTTGTAGACGGGCAGCGCGAGCTCGTCGGCCACGGCGATCAGCTCGTCCCGCGCCGACCGCGCCCGCCCGCCGACGATCACCACGGGGTACTTGGCCTCGTCCACCAGCTGCGCGACGGCGTCCGCCGAACGGCCCAGCGTCCCGGACGCCGGCGGCCGCACCCGCGCCATCGGCTTCGCCGCGTCGTAGGGCATCCCCCAGACGTCGCAGGGCACGCCGAGCACGACCGGCCCCGGCCGCCCCTCTTGCGAGGTGGTCAGCGCGTGCGCCAGCAGCCCGGGCAGGCTGTCCGGGTCGGTCACCCGCAACGTCGACTTGGCGATCGACTCGAACATCGCCGTCAGGTCCGACGTCGGCAGCTCCCCGGACGACGAGGGCACCGGTTCGGTCGCCGGCGTCTCCAGGAGGACGACCATCGGGGTCTCGTCCTGGTACGCCGTTTGGACGCCGATCGCCAGGCTCGCCGCGCTCGGCCCCCGGCTGGCGAGCAGCACGGCGGGACGCTCGGTGAGCTTGCCCTCCGCCTCCGCCATGAACGCCGCGCCCGCGTCGTGACGCGCCGAGACCAGCGTGATCTCCCGCTCGCGTTGCAGTGCGTCGAGCAGTTCCAGGAAGGACTCACCGACCACCGCGTAAACGCGGCGGACGCGCGCCTCGGTCAGGATCCGCACGGCCGTCTGGGCGACGGTCGCTCCCAGTTGGTATCTAATGAGGAGAGCTTAGGCGGGCACCGTTCAGTGCAGTCAAGTGATCTTCGCCGAAACCCGGCAAGGATGGGCCGAATGTCCGCTTTGACCGACTGTTAGCCGATCAAGGGAGCGAGGACCGCAGTCTTGGCCGCAACCGAACATGAAACCGTTTTTACTTATGGCGCACCGGCGTTGAAGTACGGAACCGGCGCCAGCGACGAGATCGGCTACGACCTGACGCAGTACGGCGCCCAC
This sequence comes from Amycolatopsis sp. SID8362, assembly GCF_010550475.1. Classification (NCBI taxonomy): domain Bacteria; kingdom Bacillati; phylum Actinomycetota; class Actinomycetes; order Pseudonocardiales; family Pseudonocardiaceae; genus Amycolatopsis; species Amycolatopsis sp. SID8362. Next base: position 18,128 of record NZ_JAAGNB010000683.1, on the reverse strand, counting down.
CGCGTGCTCGTCCTGACCGACCCGCAAGTGGCCGCGACCGGCTGGCCCCGCCGCATCGCCGACGGCATCGCCGGCTACGGCATCGAGACCGAGATCTTCGACGGCGTACACGTAGAGCCCACCGATGTCAGCATGCAGAAGGCGGTTGACTTCGCCCGCGGAACCGGCCCGTACGACGCCTTCGTCGCCGTCGGCGGCGGCTCCGCGATCGACACCGCCAAGGCGGCGAACCTCCTCACCAGCAACGACGGCGACCTGATGGACTACGTCAACGCCCCCGTCGGCGGCGGCCGCGCACCGGACCGCCCCCTCAAGCCGTTGGTCGCGGTACCGACCACGACCGGCACGGGCTCCGAGAGCACCACGGTCTGCGTCCTCGACGTGCTGTCCCTGCGCGTCAAGAGCGGGATCAGCCACCTGCGCCTGCGCCCGACCCTCGCCGTCGTCGACCCCCGCCTGACGGTCAGCCAGCCCGCCGGCGTGACCGCCGCCAGCGGCATGGACATCCTGTGTCACGCCGCGGAGAGCTACACCGCGAAGCCGTACACCGATTTCGAGCGCAAGCGCCCGGAACAGCGGGTGCCGTATTGCGGCGCCAACCCGCTCGCCGACATGTTCGCCGAGCAGTCCCTCCGGCTGCTGTCGTGGGCCCTGCCCGCGGCCGTACGCGACGGCGGCGACCTCAAGGCCCGCGAAGCCATGGCCCTGGCCGCGACGTTCGCCGGACTCGGCTTCGGCAACGCCGGCGTGCACATCCCGCACGCGAACGCGTACCCGATCGCCGGCCAGGTCAGGAACTTCCACCCGGACGGCTACCCGGGCGAAGAACCTATGGTGCCGCACGGAATGGCAGTGTCGTTGACCGCGCCCGCCGCGTTCCGCTTCACCTTCGACGCGGCCCCGGACCGTCACCTTCGCGTCGCCCGCCTGCTGGCGCCCGACTTCGAGTGGCCCGGCGACTTCGCCGACCACTTGCCCGCGGTGCTGATCGACCTGATGCGCCGGATCGGCATCCCGGACGGCATCGGCGCCGTCGGCTACACGGAGTCCGATGTGGACTCCCTCGTCGAGGGAACGCTGAAGCAGCAAAGGCTGCTGGCCACCGCTCCGCGCGTGGCTTCCGAGGAAGACCTGTCGGACATCCTGCGCGAGTCGGTGTCGCTGTGGTGAACGGCTACCCCCACTGGCAGACGGTCCCGCTGCGCTGGAAGGACAACGACGTCTACGGACACGTCAACAACGTCGTCCACTATTCGCTGATGGACACCGTGATCAACACCTGGCTGATCGAGCAGGGTGGTCTCGACATCGAGACCGGGGAGGCGATCGGGCTGTGCGTCGAGTCGCACTGCGGGTATCACTCATCGGTTTCCTTTCCTGGTTCGCTGCGGGTGGGTTTGCGGGTGGCGCACCTCGGGAAGTCCAGCGTGCGCTACGAGATCGGGATGTACGCCGCCGACGAGACCCTGGTCGCGGAAGGGCACTTCGTGCACGTCTTCGTGGACCGCGAGTCACGCCGGCCGACACCGCTCTCGGGCAAGCTGCGCGAGGCGCTGGAAGCACTGCAACCCAGCTGATGTTGGTATCTCCGATCATGCCCGAAGGCACCGACAGAACCGGCGAATCGAGTCGAGTTATCCACAGGCAGCTCGAAAACCGTCGAGTTGTCCACAGATTGAAAACAAGGGCTTCCCCAGCCTTCCGACGGCGATAAGCTGGAGGAGCACAGAGATCAGTCCACAGTGGACGAGCTCTCGGCTGACACGTGCGGCTCGCGACACGGATGGCGACCTAGGCGTCGATCCGGTGGCACCGGGAATCGTGTCCGGCTGACAGCCCCAAGGTGACCGCAGAACCGCCGCCGGCAGGCGCCCCGCCGGTGGTCGCGGCTCCGTCGTCCACGGAAGGACTCAGTGTGGTGTGACCGTTGCCGGTAGGCGCCCCGCCAACGGTCACACCACCGCCCACAGGTGAACCGGTCGATGTACCGGCTGGTTCACCACCTGCACCAGCAGGCGGGCGGGCACCGGTGGCCGCATGGTCGGGCACCGGTGTCGCGCAAGCCCACATGAATTCGGCGTACCGCGCGGACACGGCCACCAGTTCGGCGTGGCTGCCCACCGCGGTTTCGCGCCCGTCCACTACGAGCACGCGATCCGCGCACAACGCCGAGGGGTCCGCCGGTCAGCGACCGGAGGTCTGGAGGGACGGCGTGCCGCCCAGGAGGGGCAGCACCTCCTTGCCGTCCAGCAGGGCGGCGAGCGCGAGGAGGATTCCCGCGCCGCCTGTCTTGACGTCCATCGACAGGCGCAGCAGCTTGTTGCCGGGGAACGCGAGGCCGCCCTTGAACGGGACCGCGTACCAGGACAGCCGCGCCAGGTGGAGGTCGATCGCCACGCGCGTCGATGGCGACGGGCTCGGATCCATGCCCAGCGCGACCGCCAGCCCGCACCGGCCGAAGAGCAGGCCCGGGTGGATCACGAACTCGCCGCGGCACGACTCGCGCAGGGCCGGGAGGCTCTCGCAGGCGCCGGCGTCCGGGCGGTGCCGCGCCAACTGCTCGGCGACCATGAGAATCCCGGCGCTGCCGACGCCGACGTAGGGCAGCGTGCGGGCGGCGCCGTCGCGGACCTGCAGTGAGCCGTCGTCGGTCTCGACGCACTCCTCGAGGTCGCGGGTCAGCGCCTGGTCTGCGAAGGACAGCCAGGCGGGCTCGCCGGTGCGCTCGAAGAGCCGGATGAACAGCAGCGCGGGTCCGGACCAGCCGGACAGCAGGCCGGCGCGCGCGAAGTTCCCGGGCGGCGGGGCCGTCTCCAGAGCCTCGGCGAGCCGGACGGCCGTGGTCAGCGCTTGGCGGCCGAACTCGTTGTCCTGGCGGACCGTCGCGAAGTGCAGCATCGCGAGTCCGATGCCGGCGAGACCGCTTTCGAGGGCGTGGTCGGTCGTCTGCTCGACCAGCCGCGCGGACGACGCCAGCAGCTTGGTGGCCTCGCCGTGGTGGCCGAAGTTCTCCAGCACGTAGGCGATGCCGTAGCTGCCGTCGTAGAAGCCGGGGCGGCTCGGCGGGTCGCGGTGGACCGCGTCGATCAGCCAGCGCTCGTGCTCGGGGAACCGGCCGGCGCCGCTGACGTCCAGGGCGTGCAGCACGCCCGCCGCACCGACGCCGAAGCAGGCGCCGTCGACGCGGAACTGCTCGATGTCGCCGGGGAAGAGCCGGTCCTGGCGCTCGGGGGTCGCGCTGGCCAGGACCGCTTCGGCGATCTGCTTGCGGACCAGCGGCCAGTCCGGTTTCTCCTGGTCGAGCTCGGTAGTGACCGGCGCTGACCGCACGGAGGCAGTGCGTGGAGCGAGCGCTGCGACCGCGGCGTCGACGTAGCCTTCGGGGAGCGCGAACCGGCGTTCGACGAACTCCGCGATGCCGGGCAGCTTGGCCGGGGCGAGCTCCGTTAGCTGGAAGAGCGGCAGGAACAGCCACAGCCGTAACGCGGCGAGCGCGTGCTCGTCGATCTCGAAGCCGGTGCGGTCGGCCGGCGCGCGGAAGCCGGGCGCGCCCGGTGCAGGGCGGTCGCCGGACTCGACGTCGAAGGCCGTCTCGAAGTCGATCAGGGAGATCCGGCCGTCGTCGTCGACCAGGATGTTCAGCGGGTTCAGGTCGCCGAAGACGATGCCGCGGGCGTGGATGGCCTCTATCGTTTTCTCGACGCCGTTGACGATTTCGAACGCGCGACGGGCGTAGGCGGCGAGGTCGGCGTCCGTCATGTCGCGCCTGGTCAGCGGGTAATTGTGGGCCAGCCAGTCGCCCAGCGAGCTGCCCGGCACGTACTCCATCGCCAGGTAGTGGTGCTCCCAGACGGTGAACCGCTCGAAGACCTGCGGCACGCCGAGAACGCCGGCCAGCCGGTCGAGGACGTCGTGCTCGCGCCGGAGCCGTTCGACGGCGTCGACCCCCGCTTTGTCGAGCCCGGCGTGCGGGCGGGCCTCCTTGAGGACGACCTCGTCGCCGCCCGCTTCGGGTTCGGCGATGTAGACGCCGCCGCCATTCGAGAGGTGCAGGGAACGCGTCACCCGGTAGCGAAATTGGGCCGGGGCGCCAGCCTTACGCGCGGCGACGCTGCTCCGCAAACATGCCGGGATTTTCACCCAATCGGGGACGGAGAACGTCGGCTCCCGCTTGTCGGGGACGAGCCGGCCGTCCGGCTTGCGGATCGCCAGGACCCGGTTGCCGTCGTGTTCAACCCACTGCTCGACGAATCCACCGTAACGCACGTAGAGCGGCCCGTCGCCGTATCGCAGGTCGCTCAGGATATAGGCGCCGTGCTCGCCCTCGAGCCGGGCCGTGAGGTCTTCGAGAACCCGCTCGAGCTGCCGGTCGTCCGCCGGGTAAATCGTCGCCAGCTTGGCGCTGCCGTCCCGCGGCGCGTATTTCGAATTCCGGGCGAGCAGGGTCAGCACCGAGCGGAGGTGCTTGTACGAGAGGCGGTGCTCCAGGCAGTACTCGTGCACCTGCTCGAGTACGCGGCGAGCGTTGTCCAGCCCGGCGGAGACGTCGATCTTCCATCCCTGGCCAGGCAGAACCTGACCTCGCGGGTGCAGCACGCGCCAGACACCGCAGTCGGCGGTGACCCAGCCGGACGGCACTGGCAGCGCCGAAGCGAATTCCTCGACCGGCGTGCCGATTTCCGGTTGTTCGTCGTAGAACAACGGGTCGGCGAAGCAATAAGCTTCGTAGCGCAGGTCCATCCGGGACACCCCTCCATGCGTTCCCCCGGGGGCGCCGCGGCCCCCGCACGAGGAACATTCCCCCATACCGAACGCCCCTTGGCCAATCCGCCAACCCGGGGGTTCAACTGCGCTATCCGAGGTAGGTAAAAAGGTCAATCGGGTGTCGCCAGCTGAACCCAGGGTAATTTTTCCGGGACGCTCCACCACTCCATAGTGGTGTAACACGAAGATTTTTGCGCCATTGCCGCAGGTCCACGCAAGGGCCGGACGGAATAACCCGCCGAATTGGCAGAATGCCATCAAGGCGGGCCGGTGATCAATTCACCCGATGGCTGCAGGTCGCGTGATCCGGAAATCGTCCACAGTGGAGCGCGACGTGGCCCGCGCCACGCCTCGGCACCTCGGCGGACGGCCCCGCCGGTACCACGGAGTAAGTTGGCGCCCGGCGAGCGGAAGGAGGAACGGGTGATCACCGGATTCGCCGTGACGGTCGCTGTGGCCGCCACGCTCGTCGCGCTGTGGAGCTTCATCCAGTCGGCACGCAACCGGCTGCCGGACAACCCCCTCCTGGTCGCGCTCGCGGTCTTGGAGCTGCTGCTGGTCACGCAGCTGGTGATCGGCATCGTGCTGCTCGCCGGCGGTGACCGCCCCGGCAGCCTGGCGACCTACCTGGCCTACCTGATCGGCAGCCTGGTCGTGCTGCCGGTCGGCGCCGCCTGGGCGCTGGCCGAGCGGAGCCGCTCGAGCACGGCGGTGCTGGGCATCGCGTGCCTGGCCATCCCGGTGATGGTGCTGCGACTGAACGAGGTGTGGAGTGGAGCAACAGCGTAGGACGGCCACCGGCCCAGGACGCGTGCTCGTCGCCGTGTACGCGATCTTCGCGCTGGCCGCGACGTCGCGGGCCGGCGTCCAGATCGGCACGAAGTTTCACGAAGCCCCGCTCGCCTACCTGCTCTCGGCGTTCGCCGCCGTCGTCTACATCGTCGCGACGATCGCGCTGGCCCGCCGCGGTGACGGCTGGTGGCGCGTGGCCCTCGTGGCCTGCTCGATCGAGCTGCTGGGCGTGCTGACAATCGGCACGCTGAGCCTGGTCGACGCGGCCGCCTTCCGCCACCCGACCGTCTGGTCGGTCTACGGCGAAGGCTACCTGTTCATCCCGCTCGTCCTGCCCGTCATCGGGCTGTACTGGCTGCGCAGGTCCGCGCCGGCCAAGATCGCGGCCTAGCAGTACGGGAACTGCACGTAGACCCCGCGCGGCCAATAAATACGGATTCGACCGGCGACTTTCGTCGGTTCCGGACATTCGCCTAAAACTCGGACACTCTTGTCGTTCGGTCCCCACCGGCTTTCCCCCACGCGGTTCTCCCCCGCGTGCAAAGGAGTGAGCGTGAAATTCGGCAAGTTCGTCCTGCTGGCCGCGAGCACCGCACTGGCCGTCGTCGGCCTCGGCGGCCCCGCGGCCGCCGAGAGCACCCCGCAGGCCCAGCCGTCGATCATCGGCGGCAGCACCGCCACGAGCGGCCCCTGGGCGGCCCGGCTGTTCGTGAACGGCCAGCAGAACTGCACCGCGACGATCATCGCGCCGCAGTACATCCTGACCGCCAAGCACTGCGTCAGCAGTTCCGGCACCTACACGTTCCGGATCGGCAGCCTGGACCAGACCAGCGGCGGCACGACGGCCACCGGCTCCACGATCACGCGCTACCCGGGCGCCGCCGACCTGGCGATCGTCAAGCTCACGACCTCGGTCAGCGCGTCGTACTCGCCGCTCGGCAGCGTCGGTGACGTCGCGGTCGGGCAGAACGTCTCGGTCTACGGCTGGGGCGCGACCAGCCAGTGCGGCTCCGAGATCAACTGCCAGTCGCGCTACCTGAAGGTCGCGACGGTCCGGGTCAACTCGATCAGCTGCAGCGACTACACCGGCGGGGTCGCGGTCTGCGCGAACCGCGTCAACGGCATCACCGCCGGCGGCGACTCGGGCGGCCCGATGTTCGCGTCCGGCCGCCAGGTCGGCGTCGCGTCGACCAGCGACCGCGTGAACAACACCGCGTACACGAACATCACGCGTTATCGCAGCTGGATTTCGCAGGTGGCCGGGGTCTGATTCCCGGAGAAAAGGGGCCCGGTCGCGACCGGGCCCCTTTGCCATCAGGAAGTGGAAATGTCGTCGAGCTGTTCGGCGGCGGGCCGGACCGGGTAGAGGTCGCCGCCCGGCTGGACCGGCACCGACGGCAACGCCGTTCGCGCGGCGCGATCACCCGCGTCGGCCGCCGCGTGCAGGACGTCCAGCGCCGCGTACGGCCGGAAGTCCAGCTCCGGGTACGGCCATGTGGACTGGCCCTGAGTGGCGGCCGGGATCAGGTAGTCGACCGCCTTGAACAGCGTCGCGCCGCTGGGTGCGGTGTAGTGCCACAGGTCGACACCCACGTGCTTGCCGATCTGCGCGAGCCGCGTCAGCGCGACGAGGTTGAAGTTCGAGTAGTGCCAGCTACGGGTGCGGCTCACCTCTTGCGGCTGGTTGCCGTCCGCCTGGATCTGCGCCGCGATCCGCCCCGGTCCGGCGTTCCGCGCGATCGTCTCGGCCAGGTCGCGCTGCCCGGTGCCGAGCGCTAGCGCGGCGGCGAGCATGTCGTAGAAGCTGCCGTGGTTGTTCTGGGCCTTGGCTTCGTCGGTGCCGTTCTTGCTGGTGCGCAGCCAGTCGAGGAACTGTGAGTACCAGCCGGTCATGCCGGATTGGTCGGCAGTCGTCCAGCCCGGGGCGCCGGTGGCCAGGATCGCGGTCGCGTCGACGACCTGGGTCAGCGTGTAGGAGAACTCGATGATGCCGATGCCGCGCCCGTCGACCTTGCACGGGATGCCCTGCGCGAAGTTCATGTTCGGGTTCATCTTCGTGGCCGCGTCGAGGAACCACGTGCGCAGGTCGAGCGCCGCGCGCTGGGCGTAGCGCGCGTCCCCGGTGTAGTACCAGGCCAGCGCGAGCCGGTAGATCGCGGCGAAGGCGTCACCGCGGTAGGCGTGGTCGGTGATCTCGTCGACGATGGGGTTGCGCTGGCCGTCCTTCTGCACGAACGGGCAGCCCCACGGGTTTTCGGGCGTCGGCTCGGTCGTCGGCCACCAGTAGGGCGCGAGGCTCAGGTAGTCGTGCTTGTCACCGCTGGGCGGGACCTGCTCCTTCGACGTGACGCTCCACGGCCCCGTCGTGAGGTCGGACTTCGCCGCGGCGAGGAGGTTGTTCAACGCCGTGCGGGACGTCTTTTCGCCGGCGAGCGCCGCGAATTTCGTCCGGAGCAGCTGGTGGCCGTCGAGGACGGCGGTGCCGGGAGCGCAGACCGGCCCGATGACCGGGACTGTGCAGCTTCGTGGCGAGGCCTCCGCCGCGGGCGCGGCGAGCGACGTGGCGACGAGGCCGAGCGCGGCGAGCGCGGCCACGACGGTGTGGCGGAAAACCATGTCCGCTCCATTCACAAATATGAACATCAGACCTGTGAGTGAATGGAGAGTACGCATGTGAACTCGGCTGGGGCAATGCCTCCGTTCAGGCCGGCTTGGCCGCGGCCGCGCGGATGGCGTCCACGATGAACTGGTAGCCGGTGCACCGGCAGAGGTGGCCGGCGAGCGCCTCGCGGATCTCGGCCTCGGACGGGTCCGGGTTGCCCGCGAGCAGCTCGGCCGCCGTCGCCAGCACGCCGGGCGTGCAGAATCCGCACTGCAGACCGTGGTGGTCGCGAAACGCCTCCTGCAGCGGGTGCAGCTCGCCGCCCGTGGCCAGACCCTCGACCGTCGTGACCTCGGCACCTTCGGCCTGCACGGCGAGCAGGCAGCACGCCCGCGCGGTCGCGCCGTCGAGGGTGATCGTGCAGGCGCCGCACACCCCGTGTTCGCAGCCGACATGCACGCCGGTGAACCCCAGGTCGTGCCGCAGGAAGTCGGCCAGTGTCCGGCGCGGTTCGCAGTCGGCGCTGCACGGCTGGCCATTGACCGTCAGGGAGACCTTCATCGGACCGCCTTCGTGAGGGCCCGCCGCCCGAGTACCGCGGCCATCTCGCGGCGGTAGTCGGCGGGCGCGTGCAGATCGGACGGCGGATCGGTGGCAGCCGCGATCTCCTGCGCGGCTTCGGCGATCACGGCGTCGTCGAGCGACCGGCCGTGCAGCAGCTCCTCGGCCGCGACCGCCCGGATCGGCGTCGGGCCGGCCCCCGCCACGGCGATCCGCGCCCGCGCGCACCGGCCGTCCTCCTGTTCCAGGGTGACGAACACCGCGACCAGCGCCAGATCCTTGCTGCGCCGGGAAAGCTCCTCGATCGCGCACGCCGCCTGTCGTACGGGGAACCGGACCGCGGTCAGCAGCTCGCCCGGCGCCAGGACCGTCCTGAATGGACTCTCGAAGAACTTTCGCGCGCCGACCACACGTTCACCCTGCGGCCCGCGGACCAGGAGTTCCGCGTCCAGGGCGACCGCAACGGCGGGTAGTTCGGCCGCCGGATCGGCGTGCGCGAGACTGCCGCCGAGCGTGCCCCGGTTGCGGGTCGCGACGTGGCCGACGTGCCGCAGCGCCTGGGCGAGCAGCGGCACGTCCCGCCGCACGACGTCCGACGTTTCGACGGCGCGTTGCCTGGTCAGCGCGCCGATTTCGACGTGCTCGCCGTCCCGGCGGATGTAGGAGAGCTCCTCGAGACCGTTGACGTCGACGAGCAGCGACGGCCGCGCGAGCCGCATGTTCAGCAACGGCACCAGGCTCTGCCCGCCGGCGAGCACCTGCGCCCCCTCGGCGGCCAGCGACGAGATCGCGTCCGCCACGGACTCCGCCCGGACGTACTCGAACGCGGCGGCCTTCATCGCGCACCCCGCTTGATCGCGGCCAGCAACCCGGGTGGCGTGATCGGCAACGCGGTGATCTTGACGTCGTAATCGCGCAACGCGTCCTCGACGGCGTGCGCGATCGCGGCACCACCGCCGATCACCCCGGCTTCGCCCATGCCCTTGAAGCCACCGGGGATGTGGTCGGCCGGGGTGGTCATGTGCGTGAGCGTGAACGGCGGGATCTCGGTCGCCGACGGGACCAGGTAGTCGCGGAAGGTCCGGGTCAGCATCCGGCCGCCGTCGTCGTAGGCGAGTTCTTCGTACAGCGCGCCGCCGATGGCCTGCGCCGCGCCGCCGTGCAGCTGACCGTCGACGATCAGTGGGTTGATCACCGTGCCGCAGTCGTGCGCGACGAGGTAGCCGAGCAGGGTCACGACGCCGGTTTCGGGGTCGGCTTCGGCGAGCACGGCGGTGCAGCCGAACGCGGTCGCGACGTTGACCGGGTCGTAGACCTCGCGTTCCTGCAGCGTCGGCGACTCGTCCTCCGGCAGCCGCCCTGCCAGACGCCGGTGCGCGGCGTCGCCGACCTCCGCCATGCCGACGGACCGGTGCGGGACGCCGTCGACGAAGATCCGGCCGTTCTCGACGACGAGGTCGTCCGGCGACGCTTCGAGGAGGTGGGCGGCGATCCGCAGCACCTTTGCCTTGAGCCGTGTCGCCGCGGTGAGCACGGCGGCGCCGCCGACCGCGGCCGCGCGGCTCGCACCGGTGCCGTACCCGGTGTACGGGCAGGATTCCGTGTCGCCGGAGACGACGGTGACGTCGTCGAACGGGACGCCGAGCGCGTGGCCGGCGATCTGGGCCAGCGCGGTGTGCAGGCCCTGCCCCATCGCCGACTGTCCGGTGTGGACGGTCACGTGCCCGGTGGCGTCGATCCGCACGACCTCTTCGTCGAACCCGGAGTGCTGCAGCCCGCTGAGGTTCACGATCCGGCTCGGGCCGAACGCGGTGATCTCGTTGTGGAACGAGTACCCGATGCCGACGCACGCACCGCGCGCCCTGGCTTCGGCGACACGCTCCGCCCAGCCCGCTTCCGCGACGGCTTCGAGGCACAGGTCGAGGCAGTCGGCGTAGCGCCCGCTGTCGTAGACGAACACCGGGCTCTGGTACGGAAACGCTTCCGGGGGCACGAAGTTCCGGCGTCGCACGGTGTGCGCGTCGATGTTCAGCCGCGCGGCGAGCAGCTCGATCATCCGCTCCTGTACGAAGTTCGCCTTCGGCAGGCCCCAGCCGCGGTAGGAGCCGTACGGCGTCCGGTTGGTCATGACGGCGACGACGTCCATCTCGACGGCGGGAATCGCGTACGGCCCGGTGATGCAGGCCGCGGCGGTGTAGCAGGGGCCGAAGGCGATCGTGCCGAGTTCGGCGCCGAGCACGCCGTGGACGGTGCCGCGCACGCCGGTGATGGTGCCGTCGGCCTTCGCGGCGTACTCGACGTCGATCTTCTGCTCGCGCGCGTGGACGGTGGCGACGAAGCTCTCGACCCGGTCTTCGATCAGCTTCACCGGCCGCCCGGTGCGGTGCGAAAGCAGCGCGGCCAGGACTTCGTCGCCGTAGAAGTCGAACTTGTTGCCGAATCCCCCGCCGACGTCCGGGGTCCGCACGCGGATCTTGGCCGCGGGCAGGCCGAGGACCTCGGCGAGCAGCTCCCGGGCGAGGTTGGGGGCCTGGGTCGCGAGCCACACGTCGAGCTTCCCCGTGAAGGGATCCCAGTTCGCGACTACGCCGCGTGTTTCCAGCGGCGTCCCCAGCTGGCGCGCGAACCGGAAGGACTCCGCGAGCACGACGTCGGCTTCGGCGAACGCGGCGGCGACGTCCCCGGTCGTGACCGTCGTGCGCGCACAGACGTTGTCGGGCCAGTCGTCGTAGAGCCGTGGCGCCCCTTCGGCGAGGGCCTCCTCCAAAGTGCTGACGGCGGGCAGTTCTTCGTATTCGACCTCGATGAGCTCGAGCGCGTCCTCGGCGGCCGCCCGATCCCTCGCGGCGACGACCGCAACGCCCTGCCCGGGGTACCGGACGCGGTCGACGGCGAGCGGGTAGGCGTCGGTGAGCCGCATGTCGGGAACGTTCCGCCAGATCACCGGTTGCGGAGCTTTCACGAGGGCCTTGACCTCGGCTCCGGTGAACACGGTCGCCTGCCGCGCGGCCGCGCCGGTGTCGATCCGCGTGATCCGCGCGTGCGGCAGCGGACAGCGCAGAACGGCCGCTTCCAGCATGCGCGGCAGCTCGACGTCGTCGACGAACTGCCCGCGGCCGGTGAGCAGCCGAAGGTCTTCCGTGCGGCGCACTCGCGCGCCGATCAGTCCCGCCACGAATCCCACCGTGCCACCTTCGGCGAGTGGCCCGCGTCCTACGAAAGGACGACTTTCAGGCCTCGCGGGGACGAAAAAAGGCCACGAGCTTCGCGGCGGCGAGCGCGTCCCAGGGGTCGGTGGTTTCGAGCACGGCGGCGGCACCGGTGGGGAACTTGACCTGGACGTCGCGGGTGTCGTCGCCGTGCCCGGCGAGGTGCAGGGTCAGGTCGCTGACCCCGGGCTCGTGCGCGACCAGGGCGACGGTGGCGACTTCGGGCGGCGTCCGGCTCGCGGCGTTCAGCAGTTCGGGTACGTCGGCGCCGTAGAGGTCTCCGTCGAACGTCACGGGCGGCGCGGTGGGGAGTTCGGCGGCGACGTGCTGCCAGGTCTCGCGCGTGCGACGGGCGGTGGAGCAGAAGACGACCTCGGGGACGTAGCCGGCGTCGACGAGCCAGCGGCCGAGCTTCGGCGCGGCGCGGAGCCCGCGGGGCGCCAGGGGACGATCGTGGTCGGGGAGGTCGTCCGACCAGTCCGACTTGGCGTGGCGGACGACGATGAGCCGTCGGGGCGCGTCCATCGGCCGAGCGTAACGAGCCCGCGGCGGCAGGCACGTCAGGCTCGGCGTTTTCGCGTGATCAGATGCCGCCCGAACGACCGGAGGCTCTGCGCGCGGCTTCGGCGCTCGAAGAGGTGCATTTTTCGCCGGGGGTGGTGTCGGCGAGTTGCGAGGCTTGTCGGCTGGACTCGTCCGGAGGGCCTGGAGCGGGCGATGAGTGCGGTGTCCCCGGTTTCGCCCGCGCACGTGTTCAGCTCCGGCGGGCCGCCAGGGATCCGCCACTGGCCCGCGGTACAAGATCGTCGGACGCGGAGGCATGGTCAGGGGGCTCATGTTCCGTGGATCGCAGTGTTCGACCCTGTTCGCTGCAGACTTGTACCGCCGACAAGTACGACCGCTTGTCGGCGGACTCTGCGCCTCCGGAGCTCGCATAGCCATCGTTTGGCCTTGAAAACCGGGCAATAGACCGGCAAAGAAGGACACCTCTAGATGTTCCGCCAGCGGCTCGGCCAGATGTCATGCCCGGGATCCCACCGTATGCGAGCGTTCAGAGCAGCGCGTCGGCGATGGTGCGTGTAAGCCAGTCTCGGTAGCGCGGCAGCGTCCAGCCGCGGTGCAGGACGAGGCGTTCGTAGTTGTCGATTGCGAGGTAGTTCCAAAGGACGTCGCGGACCTCGGCGATGTCGATGCCGGGGCGTAGTTGTCCGGTGTCGAGTAGGTGCTGTCCGAGCTGCGTCATGCCGGCCAGGCCCTCCTGGTTGAGAGCGACCCACACGGGTTCGAGGGTTTCGTCGACGTGGCGACCGTCGCGGATGAGGATCTGCACCTTGGCCGAGCGGGCCAGGCGCTCGCACAGCCCGTCGACGAATAGCGCGATCTTGCGGCGGACGTCGGGCTCCTCGTGCACTCGGGTTGATGCCGGTCGGTCGGCGACTGCGACGGGTTCGTGATCACCGGCGAGCGCGATATCGAAGACAGCCTTGGCCAGCTCGGCTTTGCTGCCGAAGGCCTTGTAGACCTGGACGGTGGACACGCCGGCCGCCGCGGCGATGGCGGTGATCGTGGTCGCGCGGAACCCGTCGCGCTCGAACAGCGCGCGGGCGGCCTCGACGACCTCGATGCGGCGTTCACGGGCCTTGGCCTGCCGGCCGGACGAGTCGTAGCGACGTTTGCCTGGGCTCTTGACGTCGGTCACGGGCGGTCCCACACTTTCGATTAACTCCAGCTATATCGAATCGGAGGCTATCGTGAGCCCTTCACAGTCCACCACCACGGCCACCGGCGGCACTGGTGGTCTCGTCGATGTCGCGGTGCACAGCATCCACCTCATGGCGACCGGGTCGCGCGCGGAGTTCGACCCGCTCTACCACCCGGAGGCGGTCGACCACGAGAACCGTGTCCAGCCGCCGTCCTCGCGGGTGGCCGGCGCGGCGGGCTTCTGGTCGACCGCGCAGTGGTTGCGCGCGGCGTTCGAGGGTCTGCACTACGAGATCCACCACACCGTCGCCAGCGGCGAGCTGGTCGCGGTCGACTCGTCGATGATCGGCACGCACACGGCTCCGATCGCTTTCTACGCCGACGACGGCTCGATCGACAGCGTGTTCCCCCCGACCGGGCGCGCGTTCACGATGAGCCAGTCGCACTGGTTTCGGGTGCGCGACGGCCGGATCACCGAACACTGGGCCGACCGTGACGACCTCGGGACGGCCCGCCAGCTCGGCTGGATCCCGCCGACACCGGCCTACCTGCTCCGCATGGCCGTGGCCAAGCGGCGCGTGAAGCGTTCATACGCTCAGGGCAAAGCTCCGACGACGCCAACCGAATAACACACCGGGGCTCCTGTCAGACACCTCAGGTGAACATATGTCGACTACATCTAGTTGCATCCACCAACAAATGGGGCCTCTTTTGTCGATCCCGTCGACCTGGCTTTAGCCCGATCAAGCCTGTCAAGGGGCACCTTCCGACTGCCGGCGACCGTACCGCGGAAGTGCCCCCTTGACAGGCTTGATCGCCCTCGGGAGGTCGACGGGATGGACGTTAGGCACACACGGACGCAACCGATGCGCCCGGCTCGACCATCCTGGCGAACTGCCCGTCTGACGAGGACATCTCCTTTCAGCGCGACTGTTCGCGGCTCCTCCGGCGGGTGGCCGCTGGGCTGGTCTTTCCGCGGGCGACCGCCGGGGACCGGGCGCCTGACGCACTGTCGGCTCGGATAGGTCAAACGTCGCGGCGAGTTCGTCACGCGTCGGAAGGTGCTCCCCCGCAGCAAGGCTGCCCGTGCGGATCCGCTTGCGCAGCCAATCGGCGATCCGCTCGTAGTGTTGGCCGCCATCATCGCCTGCGTCAACAGAAACGGGGACGGCTTGAGATGTTCAACGGCAGCGTCATCTCGAGCCGCGATCCCGTGGACGAGTGATTCGGGATCCCGGAGTTCGAGGTACAGCCGGACGGCTGTGGCGCTGTCGTTGCTCACGATCGTCACGCCGCTTGCTGGTCATGGCCGGGAACGTCATTCGCGCGAATGGCCGCGGCAAGGTCCTCAATCGCGGCAAGACCCTGAACGCGGACCGCGACATCCCTTTGCCGGACTGGTGCGTTGCGCTGCTGGTGCGGCGCCGGGCAACCGCGAAGAACCGCGACGGGCCGATCTTCCCCAGCAGCACCGGTACTGTCCTCGAGGCGTCCAACGTGCGCAACCGCGCGTGGCGGCCGTTCGTGGCTCACGCTGGCTACGAGTGGGGTGACCTTCCGGACGTTCCACAAGACGGTCGCCACCCTCCTCGACGATGAGGACGGGGCAGTAAACCGGGAGTCTTCCGGTCGGATGATCTTGGTCCGGCTGGAAGACAATGCGTTGACCTGGGCGTTTGGTGGGCCGCCTGGGGCTCGAACCCAGAACCTACGGATTAAAAGTCCGCAGCTCTACCAATTGAGCTAACGGCCCGCGCCCCCAGTTTAGCCAGGCCCTGGTCCGGCACCTCCACACCGGGGTGCGGCTGAGGCCGCCCCGAAGGTCAAGACTGGTTCTCGGCCGCTCCCCCGCCCATGATGCGGGGATGCTTGGTTCCCTGCTGATCCTCACCGGGCCGCCCGGCGCCGGGAAGTCGACCGTTGCCCGGCTGGTCACCGAGGGTGCGCCGCGGGCCACCGTGCACCTGCACACCGACAGCTTCTACGTCTGGATCCGGACCGGGTTCGTGGCGCCGTACCTGCCCGAGGCCGCGCGGCAGAACGAGGTCGTGCTCGGGGTGATCGCCGAGGCCGCCTGCGGGTACGCGCGCGGGGGCTACGACGTCGTTCTCGACGGTGTGGTCGGGCCGTGGGCGCTGGAGCCGTTCCGCGCGGCCGCGAAGCGGGGCGGTTTGGACCTCTTCTACGTCGTCCTGCGGCCGGACCTCGAAGTCACCCTCGCGCGCGGGACCGCTCGGAGTGCGCCGGAACTCACCGACGTCGAGCCGCTCACCGGCATGCACGCGGCGTTCTCCGCGCTGGGTGAGCTCGAACGGAACGTCATCGACACGACCGGCCACACGATTGAAGAAACCGCCGAAGCGGTGCGGCAACGCGCCCGCTCGGCGGCCTTCAGGTTGT
This sequence comes from Amycolatopsis sp. SID8362, assembly GCF_010550475.1. Taxonomy (NCBI): domain Bacteria; kingdom Bacillati; phylum Actinomycetota; class Actinomycetes; order Pseudonocardiales; family Pseudonocardiaceae; genus Amycolatopsis; species Amycolatopsis sp. SID8362. The sequence continues at coordinate 2,099 of NZ_JAAGNB010000683.1, read as the reverse complement.
GACGCTCCTCAGTGGACGAACGTCGTCAGCACTGCACGAACAGGCCGGTGTAGGCCGTGCACTTCTTCGACGCCTTGTCGTTGGCCGCGGCCGGGTCGGCCGGGGCGCTCGCCGTTCGCTGGGCCGTGGCCGTGAACGCGCCCCAGGCGAAGAAGCCGCCCTCGGAGCTGAACTTCGCCGTCGCCGACGCGCCCGGGGCGAGATTGCCGATCGCGCAGGTCAGGGCCGCGCCCGAGCGGGTGCAGCCGGTCAAGGAGGTGACCGTGCGGCCCGAGCCCGCGTTGGCCGTCACGCGGACGCCGGTCGCGGTCGCCGGGCCGGTGTTGGACACCGTGATCACGTAGTCGACGCGGGCGACCAGGCCGGGACGCACGGTTCCGGTCAGCGCGACCTTGACGTCGGCCTCGTCCGGCGCGGCGACGGTGAGGGCCGGGCCGTCCTCGACGCCGAACGCGTAGTTGTCGCCGGCGAACTGGTGCTGCAGCGTGAACTGGCCGGGCTCGACGTCCTCCTTCACCCGGAAGGTGAAGGTCACCGTCTTGCTCTCGCCGGCGCCCAGGTCGCCGACGCCGCCGCGGAAGCTGCTGAGGTACGGCGAGCACGCGATCGCGCCGGTGCAGGAGACCAGGTTCACCAGGTCGACGACCGGCTTCTCCTTGGCGTAGAGCGCGGCCTTCGCGCCGGTGACCGTGAAGTCCGTCGGGTTGTACAGCTGCTCGGTGACCGTGAACGTGTCGCCCGCGTGCACGGTGGTCGCGCTGACGTCGATCGAACTGGGCTGGGGCGCCGCGGACGCGACGGCGGGGGCCGCGATCAGGGCCGCGGTCGTCAGCGCGGCCAGTACTGCGGTTCTTCGTCCGGTTCGCTGCATCTTGATCTCCTGGTTCCGAACCGAGGGGCGCCGCTCCGGCCGGGGAAACCGGTGTGCGCAGCGGGGGTGACGAAGATCAGATCGGCCGTCCCCGAAATTCGTTACCTGGTTCTCGAAACCGTGTCTGAACTGGGGTTTCCGGGTCGTTGCCCGGTCACCGGACACCCCGGCGCCCCGAAAATTGTCGGACCCCCGTGGCACGCTCCGCACATGACCGAACACAGCACCCCGGTCGCGGCCCCGGCCCGCTTGACCGGCCCCCGCGAAGACCCGACACCGCTCGCCGACGAGCGGCAGGCCCTCACCGAGAGCCTCGACTACTACCGGCGCACCTTCGAACTGAAGTGCGCCGGTCTGGATCCTGGCCGCCTGGCCGAACGCTCGGTACCACCGTCGACGCTGACCCTGCACGGGCTGCTGCGGCACCTCACCGGCGTCGAACGCTGGTGGTTCCGGATCCAGTTCGCCGGCGAAGACGTCCCGAACCTGTACTACTCCGACGACGACCCGGAGCAGGACTTCACCTCGCTCGACGGCGACGTGGACGAGGCCTTCGCGCTGTGGCACGCCGAGTGCGCGCGCTCACGGGAGATCGTCGCGGCGAGCTCGCTGGACCAGACCGGCGTGCGACGCAGCACGGGCGAACCGTTCGCACTGCGCTGGCTGATGCTGCGCATGATCGGCGAATACGCGCGGCACTGCGGTCAGGCCGACCTGGTCCGCGAGCGGATCGACGGTGTGACGGGCGAATAGCGGCTAAGGCTTCCGCGCTGTGCCGCGAAGCCGGAACAGGAGGTTGACCACGAGCGAAACGAAGGCGGTCGGGATCGAGACGGCGAAAGCGGCGGCCATCGTGGTGGTGCCGCTGGGTGCGCCGGGCCATGGAGAGGAACAGCGTCGGCGGTTCCTGCGGTGTCCTTCATGGACGGAGTGCTGCTCTTGGCAGTGAGGGTGTCAGACGCGGCCGCGTGACAGTCGCCGAGGCCGGGCGCGTGCGATGCTGACGGCATGAGTGTCGACCCCGATTCCGGACTTCTGTCCCCGGTACGGGCCGGTACGCCGGCCGAAGCGTCGACCGGCGACGAGGCCTGGTTGCGCGCGATGCTCGACGCCGAGGCAGCGCTGGCGAGGGCGCAGGCGCGGCTCGAGACGGTACCGCCCGAGGCCGCGGAGGCGATCACGGCAGCGGCGGGCAGCGCGCGGATCGACGTCGCCGAGCTGGCGCGGG
>NZ_JAAGNB010001831.1:0-10825 GCF_010550475.1 Amycolatopsis sp. SID8362 | reverse complement strand
CGCCCCAGCGGCGGCAGCCGGACCCGGACGAGGACGACAACAACCCCTGGTGACGCGGGCCGGGCCGGCGGCCGACCTGGCCCCGTTCGGGGCTCGACACCGGCGCGCCGGGCGACGACACTGGGCCGATGACCGGCCTTATCACCGGTAGCCGTGTCCGGCTGCGGCCCGCCGCCGCCCCGGACGCCGCCCGGTTCGAGGAGATCCTGTCGCACCCCGAAGTCGCCCGCTGGTGGGCCGACGCCGAGGAGCCGGTGGCCGCCCAGGTGTCCTACTTGCTGGACCCGGACGAGGGCACCACGACCTACGCCATCGAACACGACGACGTCGTCGTGGGCATCGAACTCGCTTTCGAGGAAGCCGATCCGCAGTACCGCCACGCCGGCATCGACATCGCCGTGCACCCCGGCTGGCAGGGCCGCGGCCTGGGTTCGGACGCCATCCGGACGCTGGCCGAGCACCTGTTCACCGTGCGCGGGCACCACCGGCTGGTGATCGACCCCGCGGCGGACAACGAAGCCGCGATCAAGCTCTACCAGTCCCTCGGCTTCCGGCCGGTCGGCCGGATGCGCTCCTACGAGCGCGGGCCCGACGGCAGCTGGCACGACGGGCTGCTGATGGACCTGCTCGCCGAGGACCTGGTCCCGACGGCCGCGCTCGCCGGGTCGTGAGCTCCCCGGCGGTCGCGACCCGGCAGCTGCGCCGGGTCGCCGTGGCGAGCGCCGTGGGGACCACCATCGAGTGGTACGACTACTTCATCTACAGCACGGCGGCGGCGCTCGTGTTCGGCAAGCTGTTCTTCACGACGCTGTCGCCCGCTTCCGGCACCCTGGCCTCGTTCGCGACGCTCGGGGTGGGCTTCCTCGCCCGCCCGGTCGGCGGGATCCTCTGGGGCCACTTCGGCGACCGCGTCGGGCGCAAGGCGATGCTGGTGCTGTCGCTGCTCCTGATGGGCGTGGCCACGGTCGGCGTCGGGCTGCTGCCGACGTACTCCGCGATCGGGGTGTGGGCCCCCATCCTGCTGCTGGTCCTGCGGCTGCTCCAGGGGCTGAGCGCGGGCGGCGAATGGGGCGGGGCGGCGCTGATGGCCGTCGAGCACGCGCCGGAGGGCCACCGCGGCCGCTACGGCGCCTTTTCACAGATCGGCGTCCCGGCCGGGCTCATCCTGGCGCAGCTGATGTTCTTCGTCCTCGGCCGTTCGCTGACCGACGCGCAATTCGCGTCGTGGGGCTGGCGGGTGCCGTTCCTGGCGAGCATCCTGCTGGTCGGCGTCGGCCTGGTGATCCGGCTGCGGATCGAGGAAAGCCCGGTGTTCGCGCGGCTGCGGGACGCGGAAGCCCGCAGCAGCCGTCCGATGGTCGACGTGCTGCGCGAGCGGCCGCGGGCGCTGCTCGTGGCGTCCGGCAGCTTCATCGCGAACACCGCGATCGGGTACATCTTCCTGGCGTACCTGTTGTCCTACGGCACTTCGGTGCTGAAGATCGACCGGACCACGCTGCTCGTGGTGGTGATCGTCGGCAGCGTGACGTGGCTGGTGAGCATCCTCGGCACGGCGGCGTGGTCGGACCGCGTGGGCCGCAAGCCGGTCTACCTGGCCGGGTCGGTGCTGCTGGTGCTCTGGCCGATCCCGTTCTTCCTGCTGGTGGACACGCGTGTGACGGCGTGGCTGCTCGTGGCGGTGGTGGTGCTGAACATCGGTCTCGGCGCGACGTACGGGCCGCAGTCGGCGTTGTTCGCGGAGCTGTTCGAGCCGCGCTACCGCTACAGCGGGGCCTCGTTCTCGTACGCGGTCGGCGCGGTGCTGGGCGGCGGCTTCGCCCCGTCGATCGCGGTGGCGCTGCAGAGTTCCACCGGGACGTCGTTTTCGGTGTCGCTCTACCTCGTGGCGACGGCGGTGGTGAGCCTGGTCGCGGTGCTGTTCATCCCGCGGTCACAGCCGGTCTAAACGGACGGCGGCGGCCATCCGCTCGTAGCCCGCGTCGCCGGGGTGGAGGTGGTCGCCGGAGTCGTAGGCCGGCAGCAGGGTGAGCGGGTCGGCGGGGTCGCGCAGGGCCGCGTCGAAGTCGGCGACGGCGTCGAAGACCCCGCCGGTGCGGATGAACGCGTTCACCGCCTGGCGGGTCGCTTCGAGCGTTTCGTCGTAGACGCGCCAGCCCTTGAACGGCGTGAGCGTCGCGCCGACGACCCGGATGCCGCGCGCGTGCGCCTGCGCGACCAGCTGGCGGTACGCCGACGTGATCGCGGTGGGGTCGGTCTGGTGCGGGGTCTGCTGGATGTCGTTGATGCCTTCCAGCACGATGAGCGTCCGCACGCCACCGACGCTCAGGACGTCGCGGTCGAACCGGGAAAGCGCGTTCTGGCCCGCGCCGGACCCGGGCACGTCGAGCAGCAGCCGGTTGGCGCTGATGCCCGCGTTGAGCACGCCGAACCGGCCGTGCAGCCGGTCGGCGAGGTAGTCGGGCCACCGGTGGTTGGCGCCGGTCTGTGAGCCGACGCCGTCGGTGATCGAATCGCCGAGCGCGACGATCGAAGCTTCGGCGCCGCCTTGGACGTCGACGCCGGAAACGTAGTGCCAGACGGAAGTCTGCTCGGTGTAGGGCGCGCCGGACTCGCTGGCGGCGAAGTCGCCGTCCCGGGTGAAGTACGACGTCTGCGCGGCGGCCGGGTGGTAGGTCACCGGCCCGGACTTCGTCGGGATGTACGTCGTGACGAGGAGGTTGGCGTCGGCGGGCACCCGCAGTTCGGCGGGATCGGTGAGCGCCTCGGCACCGGCGGGCACGACGACACCGGCCGCCCCGCCGAAGGTGAGCTCCCGCAGCGTCCCCGGAACGGCGTCCGGCCCGGAGCCCTGCACGGCGATGGTGACGTGCCCGAAGGTCAGCGGCGAGGAGCCGAAGGCGTTGGAGAGGTGGACGCGGGTCCGCCCGCCGCCGGCGCTGGTGTGCACGACGTTGCGGATCGAGAAGCCGGGATAGCCGTCCGGGGTGTTCGGCACGGCGGCCGCGGGAGCCGCGGCCCAGGTCCCGGCCCAGCCTCCGACCGCGTGCTGCGCGAGGTTCGGGAGAGCGCTTTCCGGATTCGCGCTCCCGGCCGTCGTGAGGAGACCGAACCCCGCCAGGATCGCCGCGCTCACGGCCAGAAAGCGTCGCATGTACTCACGGTGTCGCCCTTGCGCCGACCCAGGGACCGCTGATCAGGTGAGCGGACCGGACAAGATCCCGGACAGTTCCGGAACGGCGAGGGGCGGGCCCGTCCGGGATTCTGGGGATGCCGGACGGACCCGCGCGAGGTGGCCGTTGCCGCGACGGCCGCTCGCCGGGGCACCCGGTCCCGATCGGGCGGAGGCTGGCCCGGATCGTTGCGTCGTGGTGACCCCGGAGGGCGGTGCGAGACGCCCTCACCCAGAGCACGTCCCCCGGCCCGCCCGGGTTCAGCCCACCCCGCGATTTCTCACACCGGTCGCTGTTGGGGGGTCGCCCGGACGACGTGAATGACTCATTCATGTCGTCGGACGACATGAATGAGTCATTCACTACGTGCGCGCGGACTCAGGCGGGCGGCCCCGGCGCTGGCCGCGGGCGCGGGGCCGAACTATGTGCGCGGGGAGAACTCAAGCGGCGGCGGGAAATCCGCCCAGCGCGAGGTGTCCCGCCTCGGTCAGTTCCGCCGGCGCCCACTGGCCCGGCGACGGCGTGCCGACCGCCCGGACCAACCCCGCCCGGGCGAGGTCGTGGGCGGTGGTCTGGTCGCAGCACGGGAGCCCGTCGACGCGGAGGTCGGGTTCGCAGCTGCAGCGGAGCTCGGCGCGGCCGGCCGCGATCGCCTTGAGCATGGCGATCGCGCGGCGGCTCAGCGCGTTCGGGTGGGTGGACATCGGTCTGGCCTTTCGGTGCGGCTGGTTCGGCGCGGATGTCGAGTGCTGCAGCTCCTCACTGAGGACCACGCGCCGGTCGTGACCCGGGTTCACTTCGATCGCCTCTTGACACCACGAGGTCCAACGACCAGGGTCAGTCATCGGATGAATCAGCTCCGCCAACGACAGATAGGCCCACTAAGGGTGAACTCTGTCGTCATTCCGCCGTAGTCATCCGATCCCTGGAGGTTCAATGACGACCTTCCCCCGCCGCCAAGCCCTCGGCATCGCCCTGGGTGGTGCCGTGGCCCTGACCGCCGCCGGGCTGACGCCGGCCGGTGCCGCCGTCCCCGTCGACGCCGCGGCCGACGACGCCGGCACCCCGATCGTCCCGCCGCCGCCACCCGTGCCCGTTGCCCTCGACGCCTGGTTCAGCAACGACGGCATCGACAGCGCGTCGGCCACCGGGGGTGACTTCGACGGGTCCGGGTACACCTTCCCGGCCGAGCACCTGCCCGCCGGGCAGACCACCGCGGTCGGCGGGGTGCCGTTCAAGCTCGGCTCGGCGGCCGCCGGCGCGAAGAACAACATCGCCGCCACCGGCCAGCGGATCGACCTGCCGAAGGGGCGCTACTTCGTCGCGTACTTCCTGGTCGCGGGCAGCTACGGCACCGCGGGCGGCACCGCGACCGTGCACTACGCCGACGGCACCACCAGCACCGGCTCCCTTTCCGGCCCCGACTGGTACACCGGCTCCGGCGCGCTCGTCTCGCCGTTCCGCTACGCACCCGGCGGCGTCGTCGACACCAACCCCGTTTCCCTCGCCACCGGCCAGGTCTGGGTCGACCCCGCCCGCGAAGCCGTCGCGGTGACCCTGCCGACGACCGCGAACCCCGCACCGAACGTCGCCAGCCTGCACGTCTTCGCGCTCACCCTGCAGCCGGTCGCCGTGGGGCGCTCGGCGCTCGTGCTCGACAGCCGGTCGACGGCGAACCTGCTCACCGACGGCGGCCCGCAAGCCGCCGAAGCGACGATCGTCAACGCCGGCACCGTCTGGCTCGGGGCCCGCGACAACGTGACCGTCACCGTCGACGTCCCCGGCGGCCGGACCACCGTCCCGGCGGCCATCCGCGTGCTGGCGCCGGGCGAGCAGGCCACCGTGCGCCTCGGCCTCGCGTCGAACGCGTCCGTGCCGCCCGGCACCACCGCGAACGGCCAGGTCCGCGTGACGGCGGGCCGCGGCACGCTCGCCACGCAGCAGGTGCCGATCACCCTCGGCGTCCCGGACTTCCGCCCGACCGACGCCTCGCTCTCGACGCACCGCGCGCCCTATTGGTTCACCGACAGCAAGTTCGGCATCTTCATCCACTGGGGCGTCTACGCCGTGCCCGCGTGGGCGCCGGTCGGGCAGCAGTACGCCGAGTGGTACTGGCAGAACCAGCAGGACCCCAACGGCGCCACCTACGCCTACCACCGCCAGAAGTACGGCGAGAACTTCACCTACGACGACTTCATCCCGCTGTTCACCGCGAAGAAGTTCGACCCGCGCACCTGGCTGGACCTGATCGCGGACGCCGGCGCCGAGTACTACGTCCTGACGTCCAAGCACCACGACGGCTTCGCGTTGTGGGACACCAAGGTCAGCGACCGCAACTCCGTCAAGCTCGGCCCGAAGCGCAACGTCATCGCCGAGCTGTTCGCGGCCTCCCGGAAGTACACCCCGCAGCTGCGCAACGGCCTGTACTTCTCGCTGCCCGAGTGGTTCAACCCGGACAACCCGTGGATGGGCCACGCGCCGCGCAACCCGTACACCGGCGCGGCGCTGCCCTACACCGGCTACACCGCGGGCAAGGACTTCGTCCGCGACTACCAGGCGCCGCAAGTGCTCGAGCTGATCTCGGAGTTCGACCCGGACGTGCTGTGGTTCGACATCGGCGGCGTCAACGACAGCCGGACCGTGCTCACCGAGTACTTCAACCGCGCGAAGAACCGCAAGCGCCCCAAGGACGTCACCTACAACGACCGCGGCGGCATCCCGGACCACGACTTCACGACGCCGGAGTACACGACGTACCCGAACACCGTCGTCGCGAAGTGGGAGGCGAGCCGCGGCCTCGACCCGTTCTCCTACGGCTACAACCGCGCGACCCCGGACGACCGGTACATGACGGCGGAGGAGGTCGTCCGGACCCTGGTCGACATCGTCTCGAAGAACGGCAACTTCCTGCTCGACATCGGCCCGGACTTCGACGGCACCATCCCGGACGTCATGCAGCGCCACTTGCGCGACGCCGGCGCGTGGCTGAAGGTCAACGGCGAAGCCATCTACGGCACGACGTACTGGTCGCGCATGGCGCAGCTCGGCGACCTGCGGTTCACGGTCAAGCAGAACGAGGCTTTCTACGTGCATTCCCTCGCCGCCCCGGCCGGCAGGCTGGTGGTCGACGCGCCGGTGCCGATCCGCGCCGGCGACCGGGTGAGCCTGCTCGGCTACGGCGGGAACCTGCACTGGACGGTGGAAAACGGCTCGCTGGTGATCGACGTCCCGGCCGCGGCGCGCCAAGCCGGCCGCTACGCCTGGGTCTTCAAGATCGCCTGGAGCTAGAGGTCGGCGTTCTTGCCGATGTACAGCTCCGCGAACGCCGCGGCCGCGGCGGGCGAACCCAGCAGGCGGCGCATCCGGGCCTCCGCGATGCGCGCCAGGAACGGGTTCTCCGCCGTGGCCGCGGTGTGGTGGAAGATGTCCGACAGCCACAGGGAGAACTCCTGGTACTGCCACACCAGCGGCAGGCAGGCGGCGGAGTACCCGGCGAGCCGCGAAGGATCGCCCGCGTAGTGCGCCTCGAAGGCCTCCGCGAGCAGGAAAGCGTCGTGCAGGGCCAGGTTCATGCCCTTGGCCGCGATCGGCGCGACCAGGTGCGCCGACTCGCCGGCCAGGTACAGCCGGCCGTGCGCCATCGGTTCGACGACGTAGTTGTGCATGTCCAGGACGCGCTTCTCGATCAGCCGTCCCTCGGTGATCGGGCCGTCCGGCACGGCCAGCCGCGCCTGCAGTTCCCGCCAGACGCGCTCGTCGGGCCAGTCGGCCTCGGTCTCGCCGGCCGCCGTCTGCAGGTAGAACCGGGTGACGTCGGGCGTGCGGGCCATGTGCGCGCCGAAGCCGCGCGGGTGGATGCCGAACAGCACGCCGTCGGCGGACGGCGGCGCCTCGGCGAGCAGGGCCAGCCAGCCGATTCCGTAGTCGTGGTGGGCTTTCACCGTCGATTCCGCCGGTAGGTACCCCTGGGAGACGCCGCGGGCGCCGTCGCAGCCCGCGACGAAGTCGCAGTCGATCCGGTGTTCCTCCCCGCCGGCCCGGAACGTGACGGCGGGGGAGTCCGACGCGAGGCCGTGCAGTTCGACGTCCGAGACCTCGAAGACCGCGTCACCACCCGCGTCGGTGTACTGCGCGACCAGGTCGGTCACCAGGAGCTGTTGCGGGTACACGAAATGCCGCTGCCCGGTGACGTCGCCGTAGCGGAAGGCGTGCCGCCGCCCGGCGAAGCGGAACTCGAACTCCGCGTGCTGGGGCGCCTTCGCGACGAGCCGCTCGCCCAGGCCGCGCCGCTCGAGCCCGCGGACCGCCCACTCCTCGATGAACCCGGCGCGCGGCCGCTGTTCGACGAACGCCCGGCTTTCCTGCTCCAGCAGCACGCAGGCGATGCCCGCGCGCCGCAGCAGGTTCGCCACCGTGAGTCCGGCCGGGCCCGCCCCCACCACGGCCACCGCCGTGCGCCTCGCCACCATGCGCCCGAGGGTAGCGCGAACCGGACGAACCGTTCAGTAGAACTGGCGAAGCCGCGGCCACGCGACGGACCACGGCTTGGTCAGCGTGCACAGCGAGAGCACGACGCCGTTCTCGTCGTTGTCCACCCCGCCCGCCGTGAAGTGCTTGGCGACCGGACGGCACCCGGTGATCAGCCGCGCCGCGGGGGAACCGCGTTCGAAGCCGCCGACGAGCAGTACCGGCCCGACCAGCCGGTCCGGCGGCGGGCCCCAGTCCGCGTAGGACATGTGCGGCGAGTACGGCTGCGGCAGTCCGAGCTCCGGGCCGTAGCGCTCGATCGCCCCGGCTTCGCCGTAGTTCCCGGCGACGATCACGGCGGTGTCCCGCTCGGGGGCCGGGATCCGCTGCCAGGCCGCGGCCACGCTGCCCGCGAACTCCGGCCAGCCGACCTGTTCGCCGGGTTCCTTGTTCATCGCCAGCAGGACGCCGTTCAACGCCGGCGGCGGCACCACGGGGAGTCCGATGAGGACGGACACCACCACGCACACCGCCGTGGCCGCGCCGGTGAGCGCGCGCCGGGTCGGCCGGCCCCGGCCCAGCCACCGCAGCACCGGCTCCGCGCCGAGCGCCACCAGCGGCAGCAACAACGGGATGGAGTAGTACGGCTTCCCGCCCACCGCCAGCAGTTCGAGGCAGACCACGGGGTAGGCGATCGTGAGCGCACGCGCCCAGCGCAGCCCGGGATCGCGCCACGGCCGCACGAGCCCGGCGACCCAGACCGGCACCAGCACGGGCGAGAGCAGGACCAGTTGCATCGGCACGAACAGGGCGCGGTTCTCGCCGCCGTCGTCCGCGCTGATCCCGCCGGCGACGGTGAGCATCGGCCAGTCGTGGGCCGCCTGCCAGGCCACGACCGGGGCGGCGAGGACGACCGCGATCCCGATCCCGGCCGCGAGCCACCGGGTCCGGAACACCCGGCGCGGCCCGGCGACGGCGACGCCGATGCCGAGCCCGGACAGCAGGAGCAGCACGAGCCACTTGTTCGCCAGGCCGACCCCGGCGGCGGCGCCGGCCGCGAGCCACCACCGGCCGTCGCCGGTCCGCAGCAGCTTCAGCCCGAAGAGCGTGATCAGCGACCACAGCAGGAGGTCCGCGGAGTTGGTGGCGAGCATGTGCGACACGACCAGGACGTACGTGGACAACGCCGTCGCGATCGCGCTGAACAGCTGGACCCCGCGGCCGCCGCCGAATTCGCGGGCGAGCAGCGCCACCACCACGACCGTCGCGACGCCCAGGAGGGTGGCGACGACCCGCAGACCGGCGGGGGTTTCGCCGAACACCGCGGTCGACGCCCTGGCGAGCCACGGCGTGATCGGCGGGTTGTCGACGTAACCCCAGTCCGGGCGGCGGCCCGACGCGACGAAGTACAGCTCGTCGCGGTGGAAGCCGTACCGGCCGGACAGCGCGGTCAGCACGGCCGCCTGGACGGCGGCGACGATCCCCACCGGCAGCGCGGCGAACCGCGGCAGCCCGCGTTGCTCCCCCATGGAGCCTCCCCTCGGCGTGCCGGGATCGTACGCCGGTGCTCACGCTTCCGGGAGCGCTCCGACGTATTCGCCACCGGCATCCGCGACCAGCTCGGCCAGGGTCTGCGCGCGCCGGATCGGCGTGAACCGGACCTCACCGCGCTCGGACACGGTGAAGCCGTGCACGGCCGGGCGGGGGAGCGTGTTGTAGGCGTAGTGCGCGCCGAAGTAGTACGCGCCGGTGTCGTGGGCGACGACCAGGTCGCCGGGCTCCAGCAGCGGCAGGGACCGCTCGCGGGCCAGGAGGTCGCCCGCGAAGCACAGCGGGCCGGCGACGTCCTGCGGCACCTCGGGCCCGGTCTTGGGGGTGCCGTCGGGGTGCAGCGCGGTCAGCCGCAGCGGCCAGTGCTCCGGCTGGAGCACGGTGCGGGCGGCGACCTGGGCACCCGCGTGCGTCACGGCGATGGGCCGGCCGCCCGCGACCTTCGTGTACTCGACGGCGCTCACGAGGAACCCGCTCTTCGCCAGCAGGGACCGGCCGAACTCGGTGACGAAGCCGTAGCGCCCGTCGGCGAGGGCGGGGACTCTCGCCAGCAGCGTCGCGACGTAGTCGGCGTGGGTGAACCCGGGTTCGTCGGAGGCGAAGTTCACTGGGAGGCCGCCGCCGAGGTCGAGGCTGGTGACCTGCCGGAACCCGGCCTCGGCGTTGATCTCTTCGGCCAGCGCGTGCGCGGCGGCGACGCCCTCGGCCATCAGCTCCGGCGGGCAGCCCTGCGAGCCGACGTGGACGTGCAGCCGCGTCAGCCACGGGCGGCGCGCGAACGCCTCTTTCACGAGGTTCCGGTTGTCCCGCAGCGGAACGCCGAACTTCGACGTCGTGGTCGCGGTGCTGGTGTCTCCGATCCGGCCGGCGCCGACCTGCGGGTTGATCCGCAGGCCGAGCACCGAGCGCGGGGCGGGCCCGACGAGACCGTCGAGCCGGGCCAGCTCCTGGAAGTTGTCCGCGTTGACCGCGGTGCCTTCGGCGAGGGCGTGCGCGAGCTCGGCGGTGGTTTTGGCGGGGGAGTCGAGGACCAGCCGCGGGCCGCGGATCCCGGCCGCTTCGGCGACGGCCGTCTCGCCCGGGCTCGCGACCTCGGCGTCGACCCCGAGGTCACCGAGGTAGCGGAGCAGCGGCGCGAGGCCGCACGCCTTGACGGCGACCGTGTGCTGGACACGGCCCAGGGGCGCGAAGGCCTTCGTCAGGTCCTCGACGGCTTCGCGGATCCCGGCGAGGTCGACGAACCCGGCCAGCGGGTCGGCGAGGTGGTGGCCGGCGGCGAGGGCACGGAGCTTGCGTTCGGTGCGGTTCACGCCTCCAGGACAGCGCGTGCGGGCGGCGCCGGTCCAAGACTTCGTCCTTCTGGTGTCATAGGCCGGTCCTATAGTGGCTGGGTGGACCTGCGCCGATGGCACTACTTCGCCGTGCTCGCCGAGGAGATGCACTTCACCCGAGCGGCGGCGCGGCTGTTCGTGTCGCAGCCGTCGCTGAGCCAGCAGATCCGCGCGTTCGAAGCGGAGCTGGGCGTCGCGCTGCTCGACCGCTCGGGCCCCCGCTTCGCGCTGACGGAGGCGGGTCGCGTCGCCGCGGCGGAGGCCCGCGACCTGCTCGACCGGCTGGACCGCGCCCGCGGCGTCATC
>NZ_JAAGNB010001773.1:0-3646 GCF_010550475.1 Amycolatopsis sp. SID8362 | reverse complement strand
GCGTGCGCGTCCACCGACGTCACGCGCTGCTCGGCGGCGGTCCGCAGCGCTTCCTCCGCGTGCGCCCGCGCGTCGGCCCAGCGGCCCAGGTCCAGCTCCGCCTCGGCCAGCCACGTCAGCAGGACCGCGTACAGGGCGAGGATCCCGTTGGCCCGCAGCCGTTCCGCGGCGACGAGCCCGAACTCCCGGGTCGCCTGCCGGTGCGGTCCGCGGCGGCTGATCGCCATCGGGACGAGCCAGCGGTGGGCGTGCCGTTCGGTGAGCGACGCCGGCACCGCGTCGAGGAGCCGCCACGGGTCCGGCACTTCGCCGCCGACGAGGAAGCCGGCCAGGACGTGGTAGCCGGGTTCGCAGTCCAGCTCGGTGATCCGCCGCGCCAGCACGACGACGTCCTCCCACCGGTCGCGGTGGTGCGCGGCGTCGATCGCCAGGAACAGCAGCCGCGCGGCACGCCCGGGTTCGACCTGGTCCGCGAGCCGCGTCAGGTGGTCCTGCGCGGCGGCGAGGTGCCCGCTGTACAGCTCGATCAGCCCGCGCAGCCGCCCGGTCAGCGGCCGCGCGACGGGCTCGCGGACCGTCCGGGTCATGACGTCCAGCAGCCGCCGCGCCCGCGCCGGGTCGCCGGCCTTCCACGCCGAGTGGGCCGCCTCGCAGAGCCGGTGCGCCCGCGCGCTCTCGTCCATGCCCTGAAACTAGGGCGGTCCCGCTGAGACGTCGTTCAGGTCACGCAGCTTCCGCAGCGGCGAGCACACCAGGATCGCCGCCGAAGCCAGCACCCCGGCGGCCGCGATCTGCAGCGTCGCCCGCGTCCCGAACGCGGTCGCGAGCGCCCCGCCGAGCAGGCTGCCCAGCGGGACGACGCCGAGGACCAGCGTGTGGGTGACCGAGTTGACCCTGCCCAGCAGCTCCGGCGGCGCGACCAGCTGCTGGAAGCTCAGCCCGAAGACGTTCAGCACGATGACGCCGTAGGTCGCGAAGAACCCGGCGGCGACGTAGCAGGCGAGCGCCCACCCGCGCCCGGTGAACGGGTAGAGCTGGTAGGCCAGGCCGAACAGCACCCCGGCACCCCAGAGGGCCCGCGCCTGGCCGATCCGCGCGCCGAGCCGCCGCGCGGTGAGGCCGGCGGTGAGGGCGCCGGTCAGCGACGCGGTGCCGAGCAGCCCGATCGCCCACGCCGAGAGCCCGACGTCCCGGGACAGGAAGACGATCACGACCGCCAGGTGGGCCGACTGGAAGAGGCTCGACACCGCCCCGTGCGCGCTGATCGCCAGCAGGATCCGGTTGCCGCGCACCACCCGCAGCCCTTCGGCGATCTCGCGCAGCAGCCGCCGGGGCCGGGGATCGGGACGCACGTCCGGGGTTTCGATCCGCCCCAGCCACAGCGCCGACCACACGTAGCTGACGGCGTCGGCGGCGAGCGCGGTCGCCGCGCCGAGCGCCTGGACGATCAGCCCGGCCAGGCCGGGGCCCGCGACCGCCGCCATCGACAGGTTGGTCTGGAGCCGCGCGTTCGCCTCCGGCAGCTGCTCGCGCGGCACCAATCGGGGGACGTACGTCTGGTGCGCGATGTCGAAGAACACGCCAGGATCCCGACCCCCAGGACGACGAGGAGCAGCTGGGGCAGCCCCAGCACGCCGAAGAGGGCGGCGACCGGGACCGTCGCGATCAGCGCGGCGCGACCGGCGTCGGCGGCGATCAGCAGCGGGCGCTGGCGGATCCGGTCGCACCAGGCGCCGACCTGCAGGCCGAGCACCAGGTAGGGCAGCGTCTCGGCGGTGCGCAGCAGGGAGACCTCGAAGACCGACGCGCCCAGCGTGGAGACCGCCAGCAGCGGCACCGCCAGCACGTCGATCCGGCTGCCGAACTGGCTCGCGAGGTCGGCGAGCCACAGCCTCCTGAAGTCCCGGTTCCCCAACACCCCCATCGTTCCAACGTGGCACATCGGGTAACGGGACGTAAGATCGAAGCGAGTTAGTCCTCGTACCTGCGCTGCGCGTGGCGAGGGGGTGCCCGGATGAGTGGACGGCCTACCTGGGGTTCCGCCGCGGTCACCGGGCTGGCGGGATTCGCCTCCGGGCTGCTCGTCGCCGCGCTGCTGATCGCCGGCCGCTCGACTCCCCAGCCCGCCGAAGTCACGACGCCGCCGACCAGCACCGTGCCCGCCGTGCCGGTCACCGTGACCGCGTCGGCGCCGCCGCCGTCCACCGTCACCTCGGTGGACACCCCGCCGCCGACGACCACGACGAGCCGGGTGGCGGTCACCGTGACCTCGACGCCGACCTCGCTCACCCCGACGTCGACCTCTCCGGTCGCGCCGTTGACCAGCGGCTGGCGCGACTGAGGCGTGCAACCGGGCGGGCTGCCGGTCCCGTCTGGCCGTCATGCGAAGGATTCCGTGGCTCGCCGTGGCCCTGCTCGCCGCCGCCGGGTGCGGGGCGGAGCCGGAGGCCGCCTGCACCGCGATCGGCACCCCGGTCGGCATCGGCCTGTCGGTGCCCGACCCGGCCGGCATCACCCGCGCGACGCTCGACGCCTGCTGGGGCGGCCGGTGCGTCACCCACCAGGTCGCCCTCTTCCCCGCGACGGCGGCCGGCCCCACGTCCTGCACCGGGACCGGGCCGGACGCCTCGTGCGGCACGTCGATGGTTCCCACCGGCGGTCTCCAGGGCTTCGCCGACGTCCCGGGCCTGCCCGCCGAGCCGGTCCGGGTCACCGTCCGGTTCGACGACGGCAGGCCCCACGGCGTCGAGGTGACGCCGTCGTTCAGCGAGCCGAACGGCCCCGCCTGCGGGAAGGCGGGGCCGCAAGCCCAGCTCCTGGTGGGCGCCGGCGGCGAACTGCGTGCTCGTTAACCGACGTCCCGGCGCCGCCAGCCGGCCAGCCCGGCGACCAGCGCGACGACCGCGACCACGAGCAGCCAGACGATCGGCGTCGCGGCGAACTCCTGGCCGGGCAGCTTCGGCGGGTGCTGGAACGGCGAGACGTCCAGCACCGCCTGCGGCAGGTTCACCACCGGGCCGAACAGGCTGAGCAGCAGCGCCAGCGCGCCCACCGCCCACCCCGCGGCCGAGTACGCGGGCGCCAGGCCGAAGATCGCCACCGCGAGCGCGACCACCACCCAGGCCGCGGGCAGCTGGACGAGCATCCCGGCGAGGGTGTCGCCGATCGAGCCGCCGACGTCCCCGGTGCGCAGGCCGTTGGCCAGGCCCATGAAGAGGCCGCCGACCAGCAGCAGCGCCGCCGTGCCGAAGAACGCGAACACCAGGTGGCCGCCCGCCCAGCGCAGCTTGCCGACGCTGGTGGCGAGCACCGGTTCGAGCCGGATCGCGGTCTCCTCCCCGCGCATCCGCAGTGCCGCCTGGACGCCGTAGAGCGACGCGACCATGGCGAACATCCCGGCCATCGCGGCGAGGAACGCCTGCGTCAGCGCGTGGCTGCCGCCGAGGCGCTCGAAGATCTGCTGCGCCTGCGGGCTCGACCCGACGAGGTCGCCGATGCCGCTGGCGATCGACCCGAACACCGCGCCGACCACGGCCACCCCGATCAGCCAGCCGAGCAGCGGGCCGCGGTGCAGCCGCCAGGCGAGCGCGAACGGCGTCCGCAGGCTCGCCGCGGCCCTCGCCGGACCGGGCCGCGGCGGCAGGAT
>NZ_JAAGNB010001726.1:0-11120 GCF_010550475.1 Amycolatopsis sp. SID8362 | reverse complement strand
GGCCCGGGGCGGCGGGCCGCCGCTCCCGCCGGCAGCGGGCCGTAGGGCAGGTCCGCGATCTCGCCCGCCGCGCCGTGCGCGCCGCGGAAGAGCTTGCCGTCGACCAGCAGGCCCATGCCGATGCCGGTGCCGATCGTCAGGCACACCAGGACGTCGACGCCGAGCGCCGCGCCGAGGGCGTGCTCGCCGACCGCGCACAGGTTGGCGTCGTTCTCCACCACCACGTCCGAGCCGGCGACGGCCAGTGCCGCGACGAGTTCGTGCAGCAGTCCTCGCCGCTCCCAGCCCGGCAGGTTGGGCGCGCGGTGGACCGTCCCGGACGCCGGGTCGGGGACACCGGGGGTGCCGACGACCGTCGACACGACTTCGTGCGGCCGCAGCCCGGCCGCGGCGACCGCGCGTTCGACGGATTCGCTCACCGTGCGCACCAGCGCGCTCGCCGAGTGGCACCGGTTGGGCTCGTCGAGCCGGGTGACGATGCTGCCTTCGAGGTCGGCCACCGCGATCCGGATCGCGCGCCGCCCGATGTCGACGCCGACGACGTGCCCGGCGTCCGGTGCCGCTTGGTAGACGACGGCCGCGCGCCCCGGGCCGGACAGGCTGCGCCCAGTGGTCCGGACCAGTCCGTGCTGCTCGAGGTCGAGCAGCGCCTGTCCCACCGTGGGTTTCGAAAGTCCCGTGTCCGCCGCGATCTGCGGCCGCGTCGCCTCGCCGTGGCCGCGCAACCGGTCCAGGACCAGGCGCTGGTTCAGTGCCCGCATGTTCGCCGGGGTTCCCACCTGCGGCCCGTTTTGCCCCACTCAATCCTCCTGTGTTGCCGCAAGTTTATCCACGGAACTCTTTCGACGCGGCTCGTTCTATGTTAAGAAACTTTACTAACTACTAGCCGGAGGCACGCCGTGAGTTCACCCACCCGTTCAGGGGCGCCGCAGCCGGCCCTTGAGCGCAAGATCGGCCCCCTGCAGGCCACCGCGATCAACATGACCCAGATGTGCGGTATCGGCCCGTTCGTCACGATCCCTGCCATGGTCGCCACCATGGGCGGCCCGCAGGCGATGTTCGGCTGGATCATCGGGGCGATCGTCGCGCTGGCCGACGGGCTCATCTGGGCCGAACTCGGCGCCGCCATGCCGGGCGCCGGCGGCACCTACCTCTACCTGCGCGAAGCGTTCCAGTACCGCACCGGCCGGCTGATGCCGTTCCTGTTCGTGTGGAGCGCGGTGCTGTTCATCCCGCTGATCATGTCGACCGGCATCATCGGCCTCGTCCAGTACCTCGGCTACCTGATCCCCGGTGTCACCGACGCCGCGGGCACGACGCCGCTGGGGAAGATCATCGGCGTCGGCATCACGCTCGTCATCGTCGCCGCGCTGTTCCGCAAGATCGGCCAGATCGGCAAGCTCACGACGGTGCTGTTCGTGGTCATGCTGATCGCGGTGCTCACCACCGTCGTCGCCGCGTTCACGCACTTCAGCGGCGCGCAAGCGTTCGCCTTCACCCCGGGCGCGTTCAGCTCGGCGGGCGAAGGCACCTTCTGGGGCGGCCTCGGCGCCGGCCTGGTCATCGCCATCTACGACTACCTCGGCTACAACACCAGCGCCTACCTCGGCGGCGAGGTGCGCGACCCGGGCCGGACGCTCCCGCGGTCGATCCTCTTCTCCATCGTCGGCATCATGAGCCTCTACTTCCTGCTGCAGGTGGGCGTTCTCGGCTCGGTGCCGCTCGAAGAGCTCAAGACCGCCACCTCGGTCGCCTCCACGGTGCTCGAACAGGCGTGGGGCACCGTGACGGCGAAGATCGTCACCGTCTTCATCGTCGTCGCGGCCATCGGCTCGGTGTTCGCCGGCCTGCTCGGCGGCTCGCGCGTGCCGTTCGAAGCCGCGCGCGACAAGGTGTTCCTGCCGATGTTCGGCAAGCTGCACCCGAAGCTGAACCTGCCGACCGCGGGCGTGCTCACCATGGGCGCCATCACGATCATCGGCTCGCTGTTCACGCTGACCGACGTCATCAACGCCGCCGTCGCCACCCTGGTCATCATCCAGTCGCTGGCCCAGGTCGCGGCCATCTGGACGCTGCGCCGCCGCCAGCCGGGCCTGAAGCGGCCGTACCGGCAGTGGCTCTACCCGCTGCCGACGCTGCTCGCGCTGGTCGGCTGGGTGTACATCTACGTTTCCGCGTCGTGGCTGTCCATCGGGCTGTCGCTGGGCTGGATGGTGCTCGGCGCGCTCGCGTACCTCGTCTACGCCAGCGCCGAGAACACGTGGCCGTTCGGGCCCAAGGAGATCAAAGAGGCTTTCGCCGCCGACCCGGAAGGGGCTCAGGCATGACCCGGAAACTCGCGGCGGTGGCCGCGCTGCTGCTCGTCCCCGGCGTCCTCGCCGTCGCCGGACCGGCCGCCGCGCAGGACACGCAGCTGCTCTCGAAACCGCACGGGCTCACCACCATCGGCACCCAGGGCTGGCAGGTCCTGACCACCGCGAACGTCAAGGACGGCGGCGAAAAGGTCTCCACGCCCGGGTACGCCACCCGCGGCTGGCTGCCGGTGAAGCCGGACGACGCCGGCGCGCCCGGCACCGAGATCACCGCGCTGGTGCAGAACGGCAAGTGCCCGGACGTCTTCTACTCCGACAACCTGCGCAAATGCTTCGGCTACGTCGACAAGCTCGGCCCGGTCGTCACGAAACCGTTCGCCGACCCGTGGTGGTACCGCACCGACTTCACTCCGGAGATCCGGGCGGGCCAGCACGCGAAGCTGACCGTCCCCGGCATCGTCGGCGAGGGCGACGTCTGGGTGAACGGGAAACTGGTCGCCGGCAAGGACATCGTCAGCGGCGCCTTCGCCGGGCACACCTTCGACGTCACGAAGCTGGTGAAGCCGGGCCGCAACACCCTGGCGATCAAGGTCTACCCGAACGACCCGCTGAAGATGTACACCCTCGACCAGGTCGACTGGGGCCAGATCCCGCCGGACAACAACACCGGCATCCAGTTCCCGCCGACGCTGCAGGTGTCCGACGCGCTGAGCGGGGACAACGCCCACGTCGTGCAGGACAACGCGCCCGACCTGTCCAGCTCGAAGCTGACGGTCAAGGTCGACGTCACCAACGACGCGGCCGAGCCGCAGACCGGGGACGTGGCCGCGACGATCTCGGCGCCGTCCGGGGCGCCGATCGTCGTCAAGCAGCGCGTGACGATCCCCGCGCACACCAAGCGGACCGTGGCGTTCGCGCCGGTCACGATCGCGCACCCGCGCGTGTGGTGGCCGTATTCGATGGGTGACCAGCCGCTGTACACGCTGACCACCGCGGTCTCGCAGGACGGCGTGCTCTCGACGTCGTCGAAGAGCACCTTCGGCATCCGCACGGTGACCTCGCGCCTGGTCGGGAAGTCCGCGGCGCTGCCGGAAGGCGCGCGGCAGTTCACGATCAACGGCAAGGACTTCGTGTTCCGCGGCGGCGGTTTCGCGCCGGACCTGTTCCTGCGCTACGACTCCGCCGACACCGCGCACCAGATCGCGCTGATCAAGAACCTGGGCCTGTCCGGTGTCCGGCTCGAGGGCCACGACATGCCGCAGGACTTCTACGACCAGGCCGATCGCGCCGGGCTGCTGGTCATCGGCGGGTTCCTGTGCTGCGACGCCTGGCAGCCCGAGGACGCCTCGAAGCTGACCGGGCGCGACTACCGGATCATGCACGACTCGGCGTACACGATCGCGCAGATGGAGCGGAACCACCCGAGCGTCTTCAACTACGGCTGGAGCGACAACGAGCCGGTGCCGCGCCAGGAATCCGAGACGCTGAAAGCCTTCAAGGAAGCCGACTTCCAGGTGCCGGTGATCGCTTCGGCGGAGTACAAGAGCACGCCGACGCTCGGCCAGTCGGGCGAGAAGGAGGGCCCGTACGACTGGGTTCCGCCGTCCTACTGGTACGACGGCTCGCACTTCGACGCTTCCGATGACAGCCGCACCAACGCCGGCGGCGCGTGGGGCTTCGCGAGCGAGCAGAGCGCCGGGCACACCGTGCCGACGCTGGACTCGATCAAGCGGTTCCTCTCGCCCGCCGAGCAGGCGAAGCTCTGGCAGGACCCGGCGTACAACCAGTACCACGCGAACTTCGAGCCGGGACACGGCGGTTACGCGTTCGGCACGCTGTACACCCTCGACCAGTCGATCAAGCAGCGGTACGGGAAGTGGACCTCGCTCAAGTCCTATGTGGACCTGGCGCAGATCGCGAACTACGAGAACACGCGGTCGCAGTTCGAGGCGTTCCTGCACCACTCGACGGACAAGGCCGGCCCGTCGACCGGCGTCGTCTACTGGCAGCTGAACAAGGGCTGGCCGACGCTGCTGTGGTCGCTCTACAACGACGACGGCGACCAGGCGGGCGCGTTCTTCGGCGCCAAGAAGGCGAACAAGCCGCTGCACGCGCTCTACGGCTACGACAACGGGTCCGTGACGCTCGACAACCTCGGCGCGGGCACGCAGTCCGGGCTTTCGGTGCAGGCACGGGTGCTCGACACCGCGGGCAAGGTCCTCGACGACCAGACGGCTTCCGGGCTCTCGGTCGCTTCGCAGGGCGTGCGCACCGGGGTCCTGAAGCCGAAGGTGCCCGCCGAGACGAAGGCGCCGGCTCCCGCGAAGGTGTACTTCGTCGAGCTGCAGGTGAAGCAGGGCGGGAAGGTCGTCGACCGGAACGTCTACTGGCTTTCGACGCAGAAGGACGTCGTCGACTGGGGCAAGACGCTCGGCAACCCGCAGGCGACGCTGTCGCAGTACAGCGACCTCCAGGCGCTGCAGAACCTGCCGAAGTCGCAGGTCAGCGCGATCGCGTCGACGCGGCGCAGCGGCGGTGACCTGGTCACCACGGTGACCGTGACCAACACGGCGAAGACGCCGGGTGCGGCGTTCTTCCTGCGGGCCGACGTCCGCCGCGGGACACCGGACGGCCGTGAAGCGGCGGGGGACAACCAGCTCGCGAACGCGACCTGGGACGACAACGACGTCACGCTGTGGCCGGGCCAGTCGCAGACGTTGACCGTCACCTACCAGGCGTCGGACCTGCGGGGCGCGGCGCCGGTGATCAGCGTCGACGGGCTGAACACCGGTCGGATCGTGGTGCGGGGGAGCGGCGCGTGAGCGGGGATCGGATACTCGGCATCGACTTCGGCGGCACGAAGGTGGCGCTGGGGCTCGCCGGCCGCGACGGCACCCTGCTGGCCACGCGCCGGCTGGACACCGACGCGCACGCGGGCGCCGAGCAGGTGGTGGTGCGCGCGCTCGCCGCGGCCCGGTCGCTGCTGACCGAGTCGGGTGCCGTGCCCACCGCCATCGGCGTCGTCAGCCCGGGGATCGTGCTGCCGGACCGGATCCTGCTCGCGCCGAACGTGCCGGGCTGGGAGCAGCTGCGCCTGGCGGAGCTGGTGGCCGCGGAGTTCCCGGACGTGCCGATATCGGTGGGCACGGACGCGAAGGCGGCGGCGCTGGCGGAATGGCGCTGGGGCGCGCTGGCCGGCGCCGACCCGGCGGTGTTCCTGTCACTGGGCACGGGCATCGCGGCGGCGGTGCTGGTCGGCGGCCGGGTGCTGACCGGCGCCAACGGGGCTGCCGGCGAGATCGGGTACAACCTGCTCTCGCCGCAGGACACCGAGGGTTTCGCGAGCGGAGCGGCGCCGCTCGAGGAAGCCGTCGGTGGGCGTGGGCTGGGCGGCCGGGCGAGCGAACTGCTCGGCCGCCCGGTCACCGCCGGGGAGCTGTTCGCACTGGCCAAGGAGAACGTCGAGGCCAAGGAACTGGTCACGGCGGCGCTCGACGAGCTGTCGATGCACGTGGCCAACCTGGCGATTTCCGTGGACCCCCAGCGCATCGCGGTCGGCGGCGGCCTGGTCCGCTCGGCGGACGTCCTGCTCCCGGCGCTGGCGGACCGGCTGGCGCACGCGGTCCCGTTCCCGCCGGAGCTGGTGTCGGCGCGGTTCGACCAGGACGCGTCGCTGCTGGGCGCGGTGGCGCTGGCGCTGGGCGACTAGTCGTCCGGGTGACGCGCCGGTGCCCCGACCCGGCGCGCCACCCGGCATCAGCTCGCCGCGGCGGCCAGTTCCTCGGTCCGCCGGAACGCCGCCGGCGACAGCTGGAACCACACGAGGACCGCGCTCAGCGCCTGCACCGCGGCCACCACCACCCAGACGCCCCGCAGGCTCCAGTGCGCCGCGACCAGCCCGCCGGTCAGCGCTCCCAGCGGGGTCAGTCCCCAGGCCAGCGCGCGGTGGCTGGTCAGCACGCGGCCCAGGAGCGGGGCCGGGGTGAAGCGCTGGCGGCTGGACTGGGAACAGACGTTCCAGACCAGCACCGTCGAGGTCAGGAACACCAGCACCACGCCGATCAGCGGCGGCCACGGGGGCAGCACCGCCAGCAGCAGCGGGGCCACCGCGCCCAGGCTCTGCGCCAGCCGCATCGACCACGAGTAGCCGAGGCGGTCGACGATCCGCTGGACCACGAACGACGAGACCACCCAGCCGACGGCGAGGCAGGCCAGGAGCAGGCCGTAGCCGACCGAGCCGACGTGGAGGATCTGCGTCGCGTACAGCACGAACATCGAGTTGCCGGCGCTGGCGGCGAACGAGCCGAGCGCGACGTTCAGCGTGATCGACCGCAGCAGCGGCGTCCGCACCAGGTGGGTGAGCCCGGCCGAGAGGTCGCGCAGCGGGTGGGTGCGCGCGGCGACCACGGTCGTCGACGGGATGCGCCGGGTCAGCAGCAGCGCCAGCAGCGCGAACGCGGCCGCCAGCCACGCGGGCGCGCCGGCGCCGACGGCGACCAGGAAGCCGGTCAGCGGCGGCACGACGAACTGGACCACGCCCCGGTCGATCACGGTCAGCCGCGCGTTGGCGTGGGCCAGGCGGTCCGGGGTGACCAGCTCGGGCACGAGCGCCCCGCTGGCCCCGTCGCCGAGCACCTGCGCCGTGGTGACGATGAAGGCCACGACGAGCAGCACGGGCAGGCTCAGCAACCCGGCCGACGCCACGGCCCCGAGCACGAGCGCCGCGCCGACCTGTACGGCGTAGGCCCAGGCGAGCACGGCGGTCCGCCGCACGCGGTCGATGAGCACCCCGGCGAACAGCGACAGCAGCAGCCACGGCGCCTGCCCGGCGACGTTGACCAGCGAGATCTCGCGCGGGTCGGTGGTGACGGACACGGCGAGCAGCGGCAGCGCGGCCAGCATCAGCCCTTCGGCGGACGAACCGGACACCGCGACAGCCTGCAACCGGACCCATCTGCTCGCCATGATCACCACCCTGCCGAAGGCGGGCCCGCGACCCAAGCGAATTACGGTTGACGCCGGCGCCCGAGGCGGTTCGCCAGCGGCGCCGACCCGATCCCGTGCAGCACCACGCTGCCCAGGACGCAGACCACCGTGATGGTCAGCACGATGTCCTCGTCACCCGTGGCCAGGCCGTTGAGCGCGAGCAGCCCGAAGACGATCGACGTCGTCCCGCGGGGGCCGAGCGCGCCGATCAGGAACCGGTCGCGGCCCGACAGGTCCGTGCGGAGCAGGGAGAGCACGACCGGGCCGATGCGCAGGACGGTGAGCGCGGCGAGGCAGAACACGACGACCTGCCAGCTCAGCCCGAACTGGATGACCAGCACGCTGATCGCGCCGACCACGAACCACATGCCCATGGTCAGCAGTCCGGTGACCTCTTCCAGCAGCTGCAGCTCGGCGGTGGGATCGGTCAGGATGTCGCGGGCGCGCTCCGGGACCTTGCGGATGTAGGAGGCGGCGCTGCCGCGGAAGACGTACCGGAACGCGATCCCGCACACGAACGACGCGACGAACCCGTTGCCGCCGACGGCGACGGTCGCCGCGTAGGCCAGCAGCGGGGTCGTCAGCACGGCGACCCGGCGGCCCTGCGCCGACGTCCAGCCCGCCCGCGCGGCCAGGAACAGCAGGAGCCCGATCAGCGCGCCGACGGCGGCGCCGACGACGATCGCCTTGATGGCGAACGGCAGCGCCGTGGCCAGCGCGTCCTCCGCGGTGTTCTGCTGGTTGTCCGTCCGCGCCAGGATCAGCGCGAACAGGAACACCGGCGAGACCAGCCCGTCGTTGTAGCCGCTTTCGATGTTGAGCACCCCGCGCACCGGCGCCGGCAGGTTGCGGTCGCGGACCACGCGTTCGGCCGCGGCGAAGTCGCTCGGGATCACGATGCACGCGATCAGCAGGAGCAGCGGCCACGACAGGTCCGGCAGGAGCACGGCGCCGAGCAGCACCGCCAGCGCGATGCTCAGCGGCATGGCGATGAGCAGGACACGCGCGACGAGGCCGGGGGAGCGGCCCCACAGCCGCCCGCCGCGCACCTCGGTGGCGTCGACGAACAGCAGCATCGCGAGGATCAGCTCGGCGACGTGCTGGGCGATCTCGGTGTTGAACACCTCGACCAGCTTGTCCGGCGCTACGGTCAGCGCGGCCGCGGCCCCGCACACGACCATCAGCACCGGGGCGGCGATGTTCCACCGGTCCAGCCGCGCCGCCAGGAGCGAGCGGAGCAGGAAGGCGGCGGAAAGCACCAGGAGTGCGGGGATGAACATCGGGCTCCACGGCGCGGTCTCGGCTTCGGGTCGCCGCCGAGCCTACCGTCCGATGTGGAGGGAGACGTGGCTCACGGGACCACGAGGACCGGCCAGTGACCCGCCCGGATGAGCTTCGTCGCGACCGAACCCGCGAACCGGTGCCCGGCCTTCTGGGACGCGCCGACCACCACCGTATCGGCGTGGCAGCGGTCCGCCGTGTCCCGGAGCGTCGCATACGGGTCGCCGAACGACGTCACGAACGTGACCGGCACCCCCAGCTCCTCGGCCGCTTCGCGCATCTGGCCGCGCAGCTCCGCCGAGAGGTGGGTGGCCGTGTCGTGGTCGATCAGCGTCGCGACGGCCGGCCGCAGCGGCAGCAGCGGGGCGTGGCTGGCGACGAAGGCGACGACCAGCCGGCTGCCTTGGCGCCGCGCCATGCCGAACGCGAAGGCCGCCGCCCGCATGGCCGTGTCGGTGCCGTCCACCCCGGCCAGGATGGCCCGCGCCGCGGGGTCGCGGCGCGGGCCGAAGTGCTCCACAGTGGACTGGAACGCCCCCTCCATCGCGTCCGCTCCTACCGCGCGGCCGGTTCCGGCGCGGCCGGTTCGCCGGTCTCCGCCAGGTCGATCGTCGTGCGCAGGGTGATCGGCTTCAGCAGCAGCGCCGCGATGACGCCGACGACCGCGACCGCCGCCGAAATCAGGAAGATGTGCGCGGTCGCGTCGCCGTACACCGTGTGCACGACCGTCTGGACCTGCGGCGGCAGCGCCTTGAGGTTCAGCGCGCTGGTCCCGCCGGTCGAGGCCTGCCCGGCCGGCACGTGCAGCGCGGCGGCCAGGTCGGCGGAGACGCGGTTGGCGAGGACGGCGCCGAGCACCGAGACGCCGATGGTGCCGCCGAGGGACCGGAAGAACGTGACCGACGCGCTCGCCGCGCCGAGGTCGCGCAGCGGGACGTCGTTCTGCACGGCCAGCACGAGGTTCTGCATGGTCATGCCCACGCCGATGCCGACGACGGCCATCGCGATGCCGATGATCCACAGCGGCGTGGCGTGGTCGACCGTGCCCAGGCCGAGGAACCCGAGCACCAGGATGATCGTGCCGGCCACGATGTACGGCTTGATCTTGCCGGTGCGGCTGATCAGGCGGCCGGAGACGGTCGAGGACACGAGCACGCCGGCCATCATCGGCATGGTCAGCAGGCCGGCTTCGGTGGGCGTGTAGCCGCGGCCGATCTGGAAGTACTGGCCGAGGAACACCGCGCCGCCGAACATCGCCATGCCGACCGCGAGGCTCGCGAGGATCGCCAGCGCGGGCGTGCGCTGGACGACGATCTTCAGCGGCACGACGGGTTCGCGCACCTTCTTCTCCACCAGCACCGCGAGCGCGAGGAGCACGAGCCCGCCCGCGACCATGACGGCGGTCGGCCAGGAGAGCCAGTCGAACGAGTTGCCGACGAACGAGACCCAGATCAGCAGGACGCTCACGCCGGCCGCGATC
The DNA here is from genome assembly GCF_010550475.1 of Amycolatopsis sp. SID8362. Classification (NCBI taxonomy): domain Bacteria; kingdom Bacillati; phylum Actinomycetota; class Actinomycetes; order Pseudonocardiales; family Pseudonocardiaceae; genus Amycolatopsis; species Amycolatopsis sp. SID8362. Next base: position 1,061 of record NZ_JAAGNB010001726.1, on the reverse strand, counting down.
AGCCCGGCGCCGAGGTAGTCGACCCGCACGTCGTCGCGGCGCACGGTCTCCAGCTTCAGCGTCCGCTGCAGCACGACGAAGGCGAGCACGGCGATCGGGACACCGACGAAGAAGCACCAGCGCCAGCCCAGCCACGGCACGTCGACGATCAGACCGCCCAGCAGCGGTCCGCCGACCGTGGCGACCGCCATCACGGCGCCGAGGTAGCCGTTGTACCGGCCGCGTTCGCGCGGCGGGATGATCGCCGCGATCACGACCTGGACGAGTGCCTGCAGGCCGCCGACGCCGATGCCCTGGAACGCGCGCGCCGCGATCAGCTGCCCGGTGTCCTGGCTGAACCCGCTGATCATCGAGCCGGCCACGAAGATCACGATGGCGACCTGGACCAGCGTTTTCTTGTTGAACAGGTCGGCGAGCTTGCCCCAGATCGGGGTGGTGGCCGTCGCCGCGAGCAGCGTGGCCGTGACGACCCAGGTGTACTGCGTCTGGGTGCCGTTCAGCGAGCCGATGATCAGCGGCAGCGACGTCGAGACGACGGTCGAGCTGATCATGGCCACGAACAGGGCCAGCAGCAGGCCGGACAGCGATTCGAGCACTTCGCGGTGCCGCATCGCCCCGGACGGGTCGGTTGTTTCGGACTTCATGGCATCCCTTCACACGATCCGGGCAAGTATTGCTCATTGGGCAAACTTGCACAATGAGCAACTTATTCCCGTCGCTAGGCTGCCCGCATGGACATCCCGGGCTCGCTGCGCGACCGCAAGAAGGCGGCGACGCGGCAGTCGCTGCACGAGGCGGCGCTGCGCCTGGCGATGGCGCACGGGCTCGACGGCGTGACGGTCGAGGACATCGCCGACGCCGTGGGCGTGTCGCGCAGGACGTTCTCCAACTACTTCGCGAACAAGGAGGACGCGGTCCTGCACGCCGACCGGGAGCGCACCCGCGAGCTGGTTTCGCTGCTCGAGGGGCGGCCGGCCGAGGAGGAGCCGTGGCCGGCGCTGCGCGCGGCGAGCCGCGCCCTGAACCGCGCGGGGGCCGCGCCCGACCGCGAGTGGGTGGCG
>NZ_JAAGNB010001671.1:0-8720 GCF_010550475.1 Amycolatopsis sp. SID8362 | reverse complement strand
TGACGGCAGGCGGGCTGACGGCGGTGTCGCTGTTCCGCGCCGACCCCGCGCCCGCGCCGCCCGCCGTCCAGCCCCAGCCGCAGCTCCAGCCCGTCGCGCCGGGGCCCACCGACAACCCGCTGGTCGCGAAGTCGAGCTTCGGCTGGCTGCCGGAGGAGGTCACCGGCGTCGAATACGCCGCGGGCGGGCACGGCGACACGACGCTCGCAATCGGCCGGGGCGAGCTGCCCCCGATGCTCTGGCTTTCGGTCTCCGATCGGGAGCCGCCCGCGCCGCGCGACCTGAGCGGCGAGCCGAAGTCGATCCCGCAGCGCGTGGGCGACCGCGACGGCCACTGGGTGACGGCGGACGCGAACGACCCGCTCAACCACGGCGACAGCTACCTGCGCTGGCCGACCGCCGACGGCCGCTGGGCCCAGCTGCACGCGTACTACCTCGCCCGGCCCGACCTCCAGCAGGTGCTGGTGCGGGTGGCCGAAGGGGCGACGTTCGCGAACCGCGGGGTGCCGCTGCCGCTGCGCATCGCGAGCCTGCCGCCGTCGTTCCACCTGTCCGACGCCTACACCTCGCGGCGCCCGGACCAGGACGGCGTGCCCTGGAAGCTGGTGCTCCAATACTCGGCGAACGGCGCGCTGGCGACCATCAACGTCGCCCCACCCGGAGCCGGCCGCAAGGACGGCCTCGGCGTGCCGCGGTGCGTGAAGAAGAACGGGCTCGAGGCCTGCGTCGGGATCGACAAGGAGAAGGCCGCGGGCATCACGGCGCAGGAGCTGCTGAGCCGCATCACGCTCCTCGGCACGGACGAGTCGAAGTGGACGGCGCACGTGCTCAGCCCTTAGGCACCGCCGGGTAGGGGACGAAGGTGCTGGTGTTCTCGTCCACGGTGAGCTGCTTGCCGATGGTCGGGAACGCGCGCTGCGAGCACGCCGGGCGTTCGCAGACTTTGCAGCCCATCCCGATCGGCGTCGCCGCGGCGGGCTCGTCCAGGTCCAGGCCGGTCGAGTAGACGAGCCGCCCGGCGTGCCGCAGTTCGCAGCCCAGGCCGACGGTGAACGTCTTGCCGGGGCTGCCGTAGCCGCCGATGTTGCGCGACACCGTCCGCGCGACCCAGAAGTAGCTCTTGCCGTCGGGCAGGGTCGCGATCTGTGTGAGGATCTTGCCCGGCTGGGTGAACGCTTCGTAGATGTTCCACAGCGGGCACGCGCCGCCGACGCGGGAGAAGTGGAACCCGGCCGCGGACTGCCGCTTCGACATGTTCCCGGCCCGGTCCACCCGCACGAACGAGAACGGCACCCCGCGCTGCTTGGGACGTTGCAGGGTGGACAGCCGGTGGCACACGGTCTCGAAGCCGACGCCGTAGTGGTCGCACAGCCGCTCGATGTCGTAGCGGAAGCGTTCCGCCGTCGCCAGGAACGGGCCGTAGGGGAGGATGAGCGCGCCGGCGAAGTAGTTCGCCAGGCCGACGCGGGCGAGCGAGCGCGCGGCCGGCCCGGAGAACGCCCACGAGTCGGCCAGCTCGGTGATCAGGTCGTCGTACTCGAGCAGCGCGATCTGCGAAGCCATGCGAAACGCCTGCTGCCCGACGCGCAGGCTCGGCGCCAGCCGCAGCACCCGCGTCACCGGCTCGTAGCGGTGCTGCTGACCGGCCGATTCGTCGATGCCGTCGCTGGTCACCTCGACGCCGTAGCGCTGCCAGAGCCGTTCCTTCAGCGCGCTCAGCACCTGGCCGCGCTGCAGCGGGATCTCCGCGGCCATCTTCTCGGCGCGGTCGTCGAGCTCGGCGACGTAGTTCTCGCGCTCGTAGAAGAAGTCGCGGACCTCTTCGTGCGGCAGCGGCGCGGCGGCGCTGCCGTGCAGGCCCAGGCCGTTTTCGGTGGTCAGCGCGGCGGTGCTTTCGACGGCGTTGCGGTAGCTGCGGTGCAGCTTGACCAGCGCCTGCGCGATCGCCGGCAGGTTCGTGGCCAGGTCGTTGAGCTCGCCCGTGGTGACGTCGACGCCGAGCACCTCGTCGAGCAGCGCTTCCTTGACGTCGGCGACCAGCCGGGACGTGTCGTTGTTGGCGAAGAACTCCGTGTCGACGCCGAAGGCCTGCGTGATGCGCAGCAGCACCGGGACGGTCAGCGGCCGCGAGTTGTGCTCGATCTGGTTGAGGTAGCTCGGTGAGATCTCCAGCACACGGGCCAGATCCGCCTGGCTCATCGAGCGGCTTTCGCGGAGGTGCCGCAGCCGCGCGCCGGCGAAAGTCTTCTCCATTCGAGCCCTCCTTCCCGGAAGGTTTCCGGCCCTTAACGGTTACGTGAACGGTCAAGAACGCGGATTTTCGATCACTTGCGAACCGGGCGATTCGCAACCTTTGCAAAGAGCGTACGTACCCTTCGCACAAATTGGCAAATTGGACAGCTGGACCGGATTTCCCCTGGCGTGTGAGGGTCGGATCAGGCAAGGCGAGCAATCGCAAACTTCGCAACACCGGGAGATCCGATGACGGAACAGGCCAAGCAGGCGGCCGCGGAGCTGGCGGCGCAGTGGGCGAACGACCCGCGCTGGGCGGGCGTGCAGCGCTCCTACTCGGCTGAGGACGTCGTCAAGCTGCGCGGCAGCGTGGTCGAGGAGCACACCCTGGCCCGCCGCGGCGCGGAGAAGCTGTGGAACCTCCTCCACACCGAGGACTACATCCACGCGCTCGGCGCCCTCACCGGCAACCAGGCCGTCCAGCAGGTCCGCGCGGGCCTGCAGGCCATCTACCTGTCCGGCTGGCAGGTCGCGGCCGACGCCAACCTCTCCGGCCAGACCTACCCCGACCAGAGCCTCTACCCGGCCAACTCGGTCCCGGCCGTGGTCCGCCGCATCAACAACGCGCTGGGCCGCGCCGACCAGATCAACTGGGCCGAGGGCAACACCGACATCGACTGGTTCGCCCCGATCGTCGCCGACGCCGAGGCCGGCTTCGGTGGCCCGCTCAACGCGTTCGAGCTGATGAAGGGCATGATCGCCGCCGGCGCCGCGGGCGTGCACTGGGAAGACCAGCTCGCGTCCGAGAAGAAGTGCGGCCACCTCGGCGGCAAGGTGCTGATCCCGACCAAGCAGCACGAGCGCACGCTGAACGCCGCCCGGCTCGCGTCCGACGTGCTGAACGTGCCGACCCTGGTCGTCGCCCGCACCGACGCGCAGGCCGCGACGCTGCTGACCAGCGACGTCGACGAGCGCGACCAGCAGTTCCTCACCGGCGGCCGGACCGCCGAGGGCTTCTACGAGGTCCGCAACGGCATCGAGCCCTGCATCGAGCGCGGCCTGGCCTACGCCCAGTACGCCGACCTGCTCTGGATGGAGACCTCGGAGCCCGACCTCGAGGTGGCGCGCAAGTACGCCGAGGCGATCAAGGCGAAGTTCCCGGACCAGATGCTGGCCTACAACTGCTCGCCGTCGTTCAACTGGAAGAAGCACCTGGACGACGCGACGATCGCGAAGTTCCAGCGCGAGCTCGGCCACATGGGCTACAAGTTCCAGTTCATCACGCTGGCCGGCTTCCACGCGCTGAACTACTCGATGTTCGACCTGGCGCACGGCTACGCCCGCGAGGGCATGACCGCCTACGTCGACCTGCAGGAGCGCGAGTTCTCCTCGGAGAGCCGCGGCTACACCGCCACCAAGCACCAGCGCGAGGTCGGCACCGGCTACTTCGACAACGTCGCGACGGCGCTGAACCCGGAGAGCTCGACCACCGCGCTCAAGGGCTCCACCGAAGAAGCCCAGTTCCACTGATCCCGGCCGCGGCCTGACGACGGCTCCCCCCTCCGTCGTCAGGCCGCGTCCCTCCCTTTCCTTCCTGCACAGCTCGTGGAGGCATCCCATGGTTGATCGGCTGAACTACCGCATCGAGGTCACCGGGCCGGTCGAGGGCCGGTTCGCGGAGATCCTCACCCCGGCGGCGCTCGACTTCCTGGCCAAGCTGGACAACACGTTCGCCGGTCGCCGGCGCGAGCTGCTCGACGCCCGCCGCACGCGGCGCGAGGAACTGCAGTCCGGCGAGAAGCCGCTCGGCTTCCTGCCCGAGACGCGCCGGATCCGCGAGGACCGGTCGTGGCAGGTCGCCCCGACCGCGCCGGGCCTGGAGGACCGCCGCGTCGAGATCACCGGCCCGACCGACCGCAAGATGACGGTCAACGCGCTGAACTCGGGCGCGAAGGTCTGGCTGGCGGACTTCGAGGACGCGACGTCGCCGACGTGGCACAACGTCATCGACGGCCAGCTCAACCTGTACGACGCGATCCGCCGCAACATCGACTTCACCACCGAGGCCGGCAAGCGCTACACCATCGGTGACGACCCCGCGACGATCGTCGCGCGCCCGCGCGGCTGGCACCTGGTGGAGAAGCACATCCGCATCGACGGCCGTCCGGTCTCGGCGAGCCTGGTCGACTTCGGCCTGTACTTCTTCCACAACGCGCGTCAGCTGCTCGCCCGCGGCGTCGGCCCGTACTTCTACCTGCCGAAGCTGGAGAACCACCTCGAAGCGCGGCTGTGGAACGACGTCTTCCTGATGGCGCAGCGCGAACTCGGCGTCCCGCGCGGCACGATCCGTGCCACCGTGCTGATCGAGACGATCACCGCCGCGTTCGAGATGGACGAGATCCTCTACGAGCTGCGCGAGCACGCGGCGGGTCTCAACGCCGGCCGCTGGGACTACATCTTCAGCCTCATCAAGAACTTCGCCGCGCACGGCGCCGACTTCGTGCTGCCGGACCGCGCGCAGGTCACCATGACCGTGCCGTTCATGCGGGCCTACACCGAGCTGCTGGTGAGCACCTGCCACCAGCGCGGCGCGCACGCCATCGGCGGCATGGCCGCGTTCATCCCGAGCAAGGACCCTTCGGTGAACGAAATCGCCGCCGAAAAGGTCCGTGCCGACAAGGAGCGCGAGGCCGGCGACGGGTTCGACGGCTCCTGGGTCGCCCACCCTGGCCTGGTCCCGATCTGCCGCGAGGTCTTCGACGACGTGCTCGGCGGCTGGCCCAACCAGCTCGGCAAGCTGCGCGAAGACGTCCACGTCACCGCCGAGGACCTGCTCGACGTGGCCAGCGCCGGCGGCGAGGTCACCGAAGCGGGCGTGCGCGCGAACATCAACGTGGCGCTGCGGTACGTCGACGCGTGGCTGCGCGGCACCGGTGCCGCGGCGATCCACAACCTGATGGAGGACGCGGCCACCGCGGAGATCGCGCGCTGCCAGGTGTGGCAGTGGATCCGCAACGGCACGAAGCTCGAGGACGGCACCGCGCTGACCCGCGAGCTGGCGGTCGAGTACCTGGACGACGAACTCGCGTCGGTGCGCGCCGAGCTGGGTGCGGGCAACCGCCTCGACGACGCGTACGAGATCTTCACCGAAACCGCGCTGGGCGAGAAGCTGCCGAGCTTCCTCACCACGGGTGCCTACGCGCGGTACCTCACGGACGCCCGGTAGCAGGGGCCCCGCCCGCCCCTACCTGACGAGGGGCGGGCGGATTCCACACTGTTGGGATGGTGTGGGTCCGGACCGGTCCCGGTGGCGGCGGCTCCCCGCCACCGGGGCCGGTTCATTTTTCGCGTCAGCCCACCGCGTACGCCCGGATCACCGTCTGCCGCACGGTGTTCCCGCGGTCGTCGGCCGCGCTCGCCCGCAGTGAGACGAACCCGCCCGCCGGGTTCCGCACGGCGACCGTCCAGTGGTCCCCGGTCCGGATCGAGGGCGCGGGCCGCCAGGTGCGTCCGTCGTCAGTGGACACTTCGACGGCCAGCTTCGTCCCGGTGCCACCGCCTTGGCGCTCCACGAAGGCCGGGAACGTGAAGATCCGGTCGGCCGGCGCGCTGTTGCGCAGGTCGACCGCGGGTGCGAACCGGGCGGTCAGCAAGGGAAGTGCCTGGCCGTCCGCGGCGGCCGAGGAACGGAAGCCCCACTCCGCGGAGACGTCCGTCCACAGTGGCCACCAGTCGGTGTGCCGGTGCGCTTCGGCGGTGAGCCGGTACGCGCCGTCGGCGTCCGGTACCGGGATCCGCGCCAGCGTCGGTTCCCCTGACGGCTCCACGGGAATCGCGGCGCCGTCCTTCGCGAGGGTCACCGAACCCGTGTCCCCGGCAGCGGATTCGGGCTTGCGCGGGCGGCCGGCGGCGTCGCCGAACAGCGGGAGCCAGAGGTCGAAGACGCCGTCCTCGCGCCATGCCCACGGCCGCGGCTGCTCGCCCGAATGCGTCACGGTCAGCCCGCGCAACGACGGCCCCGCCACGGCTTCGTTCCAGCTCAGCTGGTACTTCTTGCCCGCGGCCAGGTCCAGCGGCTCGTTCAGTTCGCCGCGGAACCCGGACGTCCACACGCTGTCCCATTTGCCGGGGGAGTAGTACTCGAGGCGTTCCTGTTGCGCGGCAACGGGTTCGGTGTAGCCGTACCCGACCATCCGGCCGAAGAACTCCCGCCCGGCGACGTACCGGACCTCGCCGGGTGCGTTGTCGTGGTAGGCGGTGCGCACTTCGGCGAGGTCGCGGGTGCGGGGCCGCTGCACGCGCGGAGCCGTCACCTGCCCCTCGACGCCGTCGCCCAGTTCGTAGCGGAAGCGCGGCGCGGGACGGCTGACGGCCGTCGCGGTGGCGTGGCCGGTCTGCGCCAGTTCCGTGAACCGCTGCGCGGTGACGCCCGGTCCGCCCCAGATCACCGGCAGGTGGAGGGCCGGCAGCCCGCCGCCGAGGACCGTGGTCCCGGCCGCACCACCGGAAAGGGCGACGAAACCGAGTTTCGCGCCGGCGTTCTCGACGTTGACCAGCCGCTGGTACGCCTCGTCGACCCGGATGCCGAGCGGCAGCCGGAGGACCACGAGCTTGCCGCGCGCGTCGATCCCGGCCAGGTCCGCGGGCGTGCCTTCACCGCCGAACACGACCGGGAGCGTGCTGGTCCCGGCCGGCGCGGCCGACTCCAGCCAGACGCCCCGGACCGCGAACGGCTGCCCGTCGTCCGCGGTCAGTTCCAGGTCCGGCTCGGTGGCGCGGCGTTCCTGGCTGAAGGCGAAGGTCGGCGACGACGTGCCCGGGACCGTCGCGGCGAACGCTTCGTGGAAGCGCGGGTCGAGGTCGAAGCCGTCGGCGAAGACGCACGCGCAGGCTGTGACGCGGCTCAGCCGTTCGACGCTCTGCGTGCCCCCGCGCGCCGCCGGGTTGTCCGGCTCCAGCGACACCGGCTTGCCCTCGCGCGCGTCGAAGGTCTCCGTGACGGCGTGGTCCAGGACCAGTTCGGGGTGGCTGAGGAAGCTGTACGACGGTTCCCGGCCCGCCCGCGGCGTCTCGATGACGCTGTTCACGACGTAGCGGCCGCGCGGGAGCCGGAAGGTGCCCGGCTCGCCCTGGGTGAGCGCGCCGGTGTCCAGGTCGAGGATCGTCACTGGCGGGTACCCCGTCGGCGCCCACGGGGTGCCGTCGCGGTCCACGAGACCGACGGTCAGGTCGTAGGTCTCGGCTTCCTGCCGCAGCGACAGCGCGGTCCGCGTGGTGACGCCGTCGCCGGTCGCGGTCAGGACGCCGGAGCGGGTGCCCGGGTGGCCGTCCTGCGCGGTGAAGGTCAGCTCGACGGGAGTGCTCCCGCCCGCCGGAACGGTGACGCTCGGCGGAAAGCTCACGCCCTCGACGGACGCCCCGAGCGTCAGCGTGACCGGGGTGGCGCCGGAGTTGTACCAGGTGACGGTGGCTTTCTTCGTCGTCCCGCGGTTGGGCCAGGGGAGGTACGCGGACGCGCTGCCGGTGGCGGTGACCGCCGTGGTCGTCGCGCGGGCGACGTCGACGCGGCCGGTGCCGACCGCGGCCGGTCCGGCGTCGACCTGAGCCGCGGTGCTGGTGAGCGCCGCTTTGAGCCGGTCCGCGGTCCAGCCGGGGTGCTGCTGGGCGAGGATCGCGGCCGAGCCCGCGACGTGCGGCGTCGCCATCGACGTCCCGTTCAGCGCCTGGTAGCCGCCGCCGGGCCAGGCCGCGGTGATCGCCTCGCCGGGCGCCGCGACGTCGGGCTTCGCGGCGCCGTCGCCGATCCTCGGGCCACGGCTGGAGAACGGGCTGAGGACGTCCTTTTTGGACACACTGGCCACGGCGAGCGCCGCGTCCGCCGCGGCCGGGCTCGCGACCGATTCGTCCGCGCCGAAGTTGCCCGCGGCGACGACGAAGAGCGTGCCGTACTGCCGCGACAGGGTGTTCACGGCTTCGGACACCGGGTCGGTCCCGTCGGACGGCCCGCCGCCGAGGCTCATGTTCACGACGCGGGCATGCGCTTCGGTCACCGCCCACTGCATCCCGGCCAGCACGGTGTCGAGCGTGCCGTCACCGGTGTCGTCGAGGACTTTCCCGACGGCCAGCGACGCGTCGGGCGCGACGCCCTTGTACTTGCCGCCGGACGCGGCCCCGGAGCCGGCGATCGTCGAAGCGACGTGGGTGCCGTGCCCTGCGCCGTCCTCGACGCTGCCCTTGCCGGTGAAGTCCTTGCTCAGTGCGACGCGGCCGGCCAGGTCCGGGTGCGTGCCGTCGAGCCCGGTGTCGAGCACCGCGACGGGCACCCCGCGGCCGGTCAGGCCCGCCTGCCAAGCCGTGGGCGCGCCGATCTGCGGCACGCTCTGGTCGAGGGTCGCGCGCACCTTCGCGTTGAGCCACACCTTCGCGCCGCCGGCCGCGAGCGTGGCGGGTTCCGTGGCGAGCCGGTTCCAGAACGCCGCGGCGCCGGA
>NZ_JAAGNB010001614.1:0-9996 GCF_010550475.1 Amycolatopsis sp. SID8362 | reverse complement strand
GGTGAACCTGGCCGTCGGCCGCTTCGAAGAAGCGACCGTCGTGACGGTCACCGGCGAGCTGGACGTCGGTTCGTACCCGGCGCTGCGCGACGGCCTGCTCAAGATCGCGACGGACGCCACCGAGGGGTTGGTGGCCGACATCCGGGCGCTGCGGATCCACGACCCGTCGCTGGTGAGCGTCTTCCCCCTGATCGCCATGCGGGTCGGGGACTGGCCGGGCATCCCGTTCACGCTGGTGGCCGCCGGGTCCGGTCACCGCACGCTGCTGAGGCGCCAAGTCGTCGACAGCTACGTCCCGGTCCGCGACGACCTGACCGGGGCGGTGGCCGCACTGGACCACCCGGTGCGACGGCGGAGCGAACGCACCTTCCCGCGTGCCGAAGGCAGTTCGGCGCTGGTCCGCGAATTCGTCACCGGCAGGCTGGCGCAGTGGGGCGTCCCCGAACTCGCCGAAGACGCCCGCTTCGTCGCCACCGAACTGGTGGAGAACGTCCTGAAGCACACCACCTCGGAACCGCGGCTGCGCCTCGACTTCCGCCGCGGCGTGTGCACGGTCGCGGTGGCGGACCAGGACGCGCGCCCGGCCGTGCTGCTCGAACGGCTTTCCCCGTTCGAACCCGGCATGGGACTGAAGCTCGTTGCGCAGATGGCCCGCACGTGGGGGTGCAGCCGGTCGTGGGCCGGCGGGAAGGTCGTCTGGGCCGTTCTCGTCCAGCGTCCCCGAACCGGTGGTGACGGTTCCGCCGGGTAGCGTGTCGGATCGTGAGCGAGCCCAAGGAATCCAGCGGCGAGTTCGAGTCCGTGCTGACCTACCTCAAGGAGTCGCGGGGCTTCGACTTCACCGGGTACAAGCGGAGCAGCCTCATGCGCCGCGTCCGCCGCCGGATGAGCCAGGTCGAGATCGACAGCTACGCGGACTACATCGACCAGCTGCAGGTCAACTCCGACGAGTTCGTCGCGCTGTTCAACACCATCCTGATCAACGTGACCGGGTTCTTCCGCGACCCGGACGCGTGGGACCACCTCCGGGAGCACGTGCTGCCCGCGCTGCTGGCCGAACGCGGTTCCGAGCTGCCGATCCGCGTGTGGAGCGCCGGCTGCGCGGGCGGGCAGGAGGCCTACAGCCTGGCGATGCTCTTCGCCGACGCGCTCGGGATCGAGGCGTTCCGGCAGCGGGTGAAGATCTACGCCACCGATGTCGACGACGAAGCGCTGGCGCAGGCCCGGCACGCGGCCTACACCCCGGCCGAGGTCGAGGGGCTCACCGAAGCCCAGCTGGAGCAGTACTTCGAGCTGCAGGGCAGCCGGTACTGCTTCCGCAAGGACCTGCGCCGGTCGGTCATCTTCGGGCGCAACGACCTGGTGCAGGACGCCCCGATCTCCCGGATCGACCTGCTGGTCTGCCGCAACACGCTGATGTACTTCAACGCCGAGACGCAGACGAAGGTCCTGGAGCGGTTCCACTTCGCGCTCGCGCCGCGCGGCGTGCTGTTCCTCGGCAAGGCCGAAATGCTGCTGTCGCACGCCCGGATCTTCGAACCGCTGGACCTCAAGCGGCGGGTCTTCCGCAAGGCGGTCAATTCCCCGGTCAGCTTCACCCACTTCGTTTCCCACGGCTTCTCGCAGCGGCGCAGCCAGGACATCTCCGGTCTCGAAGGGCTGCGGGAGCACGCTTTCTCGGCGAGCCCGGTCGCCCAGATCGTCGTCACCGAAGACGAAACGACCGCGCTGATCAACTCGCAGGCGGAAATCGCGTTCGGATTGTCCGAACGCGACGTCGGGCGGCCGCTGCGCGACCTGGACGTCTCCTACCGGCCGGTGGCGCTGCGCGCGTACGTCGAGCAGGCCCGCCTGGAACGCCGGTCGCTGCGGATCAAGGACGTCGAATGGCGCCGGGCCGGCGAGACCGTGTGGTACGAGGTGGACGTCAACCCGCTGGTGAACAACGCCAAGGCGCTGCTCGGTGTCTCGATCGTGTTCCACGACGTGAGCTGGGCGCGCCAGCTGCTGATCGAGCTGGAGCACACGAACCGGCAGCTGGAGTCGGCGTACGAGGAACTGCAGTCGACGAACGAGGAACTCGAGACCACCAACGAGGAACTCCAGTCCACAGTGGAGGAACTGGAGACAACGAACGAAGAGCTCCAGTCCACCAACGAGGAACTGGAGACGATGAACGAGGAGCTGCAGTCCACCAACGACGAGCTGCAGACGATCAACGACGCCCTGCGCGAGCGCACCCTCGACCTCGACGAGGTGAACGAGTTCCTCGAGTCGGTGCTCACCTCGATCCGGGCGGGCATCGTCGTGATCGACTCCGAGATGCGGATCAAGGCGTGGAACCGCGGCGCGGAAGACCTTTGGGGCGTGCGGCGGGAAGAGGCCGAGGGCACGCACCTGCTGAACCTGGACATCGGCCTGCCGGTGGAGGAGGTGCGCCCGGTGGTCCGCGAGGCGCTGACCGACCCGGCCTACCACGGCGAGCTCACCCTGCACGCCATCAACCGCCGCGGGCGGGCGGCGGTCGTCCGGCTGCTGTGCGGGGCGTTGCGCGGCTCGAACGGCGACAGCCAGGGCGCGCTGCTGATGATGGAAGAAACGAAGGTCGGCCCGGCCGGGTGAACCCCGGCCGGGCCGGCGCCGCTACTTCGTCAGGGCGGCGATCCGCGCGAGGACCTCGTCCCGGCCCAGCGCCTGGCTGATCGCGTGGAGGTCCGGGCTGCGCGTGGAGCCCGACAGCGCGATGCGGATGATCTGCGAGGCCTCGCGGATCGAGCCCGGGAACGCGCCGGGGTCCTTCTTGAACTCCTTGGCGTTGCGCGCGAACCCGTGCTTGGCCGCCACCGCGCGGATCTGGTCGAACCACTCGCCGCCGTCTTCGAGCTGCTGGTAGCCCTCCGCGAAGTCGCGGGCGACGGCCTGGACGACGGCGGGGTCGACGCCGAGCGCGGCGATGCGCTCGTCGTCCGCGCCCGTGACCGCCGCGTGCAGCTGCGGGAAGAAGAACCCGTAGACGGCGCGGAATTCGCTCCACTTCTTCAGGTCCTTGCGCGGGTTCTCGGCGCCGTCGCGCTCGACCGCGAGGGCCCGCAGCGCGAGTTCGGGCTCGGCGTCGAGGACCGCGAGCAGCTCCTTGTCGAACCGCTCGGCCCAGGTGCGGACCGCGTCGAGGATCGCCGCGCCGGAGAGCGTCGCGATGTGGTCGGCGGAGATGTCGTCGAGCTTGACCAGGTCGACGAGCGGGCCGGCGACGCCGCACTCGGCGAGGTTGATCGGCTCGGTGAGCGCCTGCTCGAGCGGCAGCTCGGCGAGCCGGCCGTTGGCCAGGCCGCGCAGGTAGTAGAGGACGGCCTCGGTGGGATACCCGGCTTCGATGTAGAAGTCGACGGACGCCTCCGGGTCCTTCCGCTTGGACAGCTTGCGCTTGGACCCGCCCTCCTGCTTCATCAGCGGCGCGATGTGCGCGTAGGTGATCGGCTCGAAGCCCAGCGCGTCGAACAGCTGCTGGTGCACCGGGACCGACGAGATCCACTCATCGCCGCGGATCACCAGGTTGACCCGCATGAGGTGGTCGTCGACGGCGTGCGCGAAGTGGTAGGTCGGCAGCCGCGGGCTCTGGTCGGAGCTCTTGAGGATGACGACGTCGTTGCGGTTGGCCTCGGCTTCCAGCGGCCCGCGGATGGCGTCGGTGAACCGGGCTCGCGCGCCGGTGTCGTCCGGGGCCCGGAACCGCACGACGTACGGGGCACCCGCGTCGAGCTTGGCCTGGACGTCGGCCGGGTCGGCGTCGCGCCAGATCGCCCAGCTGCCGTAGTAGCCGGTGGGCAGCTTCGTGGCCTGCTGCCGCTGGGTGATGGCGGCCAGCTCGTCCTTGGTCGCGAAGTCGAGGTACGCCTTGCTCTCGCGGAGGAGCTCGCGCACGTAGCTGAGGTAGATCCGCTCGCGGGCGGACTGCTGGTAGGGCCCGTAGTCGCCACCGCGCTGGGTGTCCTCGTCGGCGACGAGGTGGAAGTAGCGGAAGCCGCGCTCGAACTGCTCGGCGGCGCCTTCGACCTCGCGGGACTGGTCGGTGTCCTCGACCCGCACGAGGTAGCGGCCGCCGGAGCGGCGGGCGACGTCCTGGTCGATGGTGGCGGTGTAGATGCCGCCGATGTGCACGAACCCGGTCGGGGACGGGCCGAAGCGCGTGACCAGCGCGCCTTCGGGCAGCTGCCGGGCGGGGTAGCGCTCCTCCCAGTGCCCGGGCTCGGGCAGGTCGGCGGGGAAGAGGGCGTCGATGACCGCTCGGTCCAGCATGGGTTGTTCTCCCGTATCGTGGTGCACTTGCCCGCCGTTCGGCGTCGGCGATGGTGGTCGTTTTCGCCGACGACGAGCCTAGCCGTCCGGCCCAGCGGCGCGGCCGGGCGGTCGTGAACCGGCGGCGGGGACGCCCTTTTGTGCTAGCTTCCCGGCATGCGCGGTCGGTTTCCCTTCGCCAGGACGCTCTCGGCAATGGCTTCGCTGCTGGTGTTCCCTCTGATCGCCCCGGCTCCTGCCGACGCGTCACCACCACCGGCCCGCGAGTGCGCGACGCCGTCGATCGACCGGTACCAGCAGTGGCTCGCGAGCGGCGAAGGCACCACCGTCCCGGCGACCGGCAGCCTCCTGGTCCGCGACCACCACCGGTACACGGCGAAGATCTCGTTCCTGAACGCCGAATGGCACGTCGCCGTCGTGTGGCTGGGGAACCAGTTCGAGGCCCAGGCAGATCTTTCGCGTTCGGCGGGGTTCTGGCTGACCTACCGGGCGAGCGACGACCTCTACGTCCAGCTGCGCCCGGCTTCGCACTGGAGCGGCGGCGACAAGTGGCTGACGCCGGTGCCGTCCACCCACGGGCGGCTGGTCACGAAGTTCTTCAGCTTCGCACCCGATCGGTGGACGTCGCTGCCCGAACTGGGTACCCCGCCGTATTCGTTCGCCTCGGCATTGCCGGAGGCGCGCGGGCTGGTGTTCGTCGGGAAGACGCCGAACGAGCTGGAGTTCCGCGGGCTGCGCGTCGACCACTACCGGCCGCCCTGCCGGTGAACGTCGTCTTCGAAGCCGAGCTGTGGGAATGGGACGCCCGGCGCACCGAAACCTGGACCTTCGTGAGCCTGCCCGCGGACGCGTCGGAAGACATCCGGGAGATCACCGCCGGGCCGCGGCGCGGGTTCGGCGCCGTGCGCGTCCGGGTGAAGATCGGCGGCACCGCATGGCGGACGTCGATCTTCCCCGACAGCGCGCGTGGTGCCTACGTGCTGCCGGTCAAGCGGGCCGTCCGCCAAGCCGAAGGGCTCGAGATCGGGGACACCTGCGCGGTGTCGGTCGAGCTCGTCGACTTCTGACCGCCGGGATCCGCCGAAACCGGATCGGCGAGCGGGCGAATCTGTCATGATGCGGACAACGGCACCCGTAATGCGCAAGGGAGACACATGTCCGCCCAGATGGACGAGCTGATCGCCCAGTTCGAAAACTTCCGGAGCAAGGTGCGGCAGGCCGAGGCCCGCTTCGTCGGCGTCGGTGACATGCAGGAGCGGGTCGCGCGCCTGGAGAGCACCGCCACTTCGCCGGACGGGACCGTCACCGTCGTCGCGGGGGCCGGCGGGACCGTCACCGACCTGCGGCTCACCGCCGGGGCCACGCGTGTCGAGCCGGGGCAGCTCGCCGCCACGATCATGGCCACCATCCGGCGGGCCGTGGCCGGGGCCGTGCAGCAGCAGGCCGGGATCGTCGACGACGCCTTCGGGGACGCGTTCGGCGTCGACGTCTCCGGGCAGGTCCGCGAAGCCCAGAGCGAGGCGTTCGGAACCGCGGCGCCCGAGCCCGCGTCGGAACCGCAGCCGCGGCAGCCGTCGCGGCCCGTCCGGCGGCCCGCCGCCGACGACGATGACGACTTCGGTCAGGGCCCCATCCTCCGCCGATCCTAGGGAAACCGCGATGCCAGACGGAATACAGACGAACATCGGCGCGATCAACGCCTACGCCCGGCAGCTGCCCTTCTACGAGGGTGAAGCGGAGAAGTTCGGCGCCAAGATCGACGCGGCCGACGTGACGAACGAAGCCTGGGGCCTGATCGGCCTCTTCGCCAAGGAGGGCTACACCGAGCGCCTCACCGAGCTGCGGTCGCTGCTGACCGACCTCAAGGACGGCGTCGACGGCTTCACCACGAAGCTGACCAAGGCCGCGGAGATGTACCAGGGCATGGAAGACGCCGGCAAGATCGCCTTCGGGCGCTACGAGGCGGAAATCGACGCGGTCGGGGGCCAGGGCGAATGACGGAGCCGAAGAAGAGCATCGCCGACGCGCTGAACGTCGAGGCCTACGACGAGAGCATGGGCGCGAACCTGGACCGCGCGGCGGGTTTCGTGCCGGTGGCCGGCACGGCGTACAAGGCGGGCAAGTCGATCGGCGCGCACGCCCAGCAGGCGTTCCAGGCCGACAACCCGAGTGAGCTGCTGTCCGCGGGTGGCGCGCTGGTGGGTGACGGGGCCGCGTTCGTCGGCGCCGCGGCCGGCGACATGGTCACCTTCGCGATGGACCCGATCGGCTGGCTGGTCAGCCACGGCCTCAACATGCTGCTCGAACTCGTCCAGCCGCTGCAGGACGCGCTGCACCAGGTCACCGGCGACGGCCCGGCGATCGGGCACGCGTCGGAGAACTTCGTGACCATCGCGCAGGGCTTCGTCGCGCTGGCCGACGACTTCGAGAAGACCGGCGACACCGCGCTGGCCGAGTGGGTCGACGAAGCGGGCAACGCCGCGAAGGAAGCGCTCGGCGACTTCTCCTCCGGCATCCGCGGCATCGGCTCGGCCGCCGGCTCGGTCGCGGAAGTGCTGCAGATGTGGTCGATGGTCATGGTGGTCATCGAAGAGGTGATCAAGGGGATCATCACCGAGCTGGTGTCCTGGCTGATCACGCTGTGGCTGCCGGCGCTGGCCGCGTCGGTGATCAGCTTCGGCAGCTCGGTCGCCGCCGCCATGACCGCGTCCATCGCCAAGGCCGCGGCGGTGCTGAAGAAGGTCACCGGGTACCTGGGCAAGTTCGGCAAGCTGCTGGACACCTTCATCGAGTTCCTGGCGAAGTTCTCGACGAACGTCGTCAAGTTCACGACCAAGCTCCGCATCGGCGTGATGCCCGGCGAGACGAAGTTCGGGTTCGGCGCGGTCGCGCAGGGCTTCCAGCCGAGCAACCGGGTGCTCACGACGATGTTCGGTGCCTCGGCCGGCGCCGGGCCGCTGCTCGCCGGCGCGGGCGTGAAGGCGGGCATCGGAGCCGCGAAGGGTGCGTTCGCCGAAGGCAAGGACGCCGTGACGCCCGAAGGGGACGAACCGTGGTTCGACAAGAGCGAGATCGGCGGGGACCGGAGTCCGGAGGAGACCCGGAAGGACCTCGACATCTGACCGACCGCGCGGCCGCGCTCAACGCGCGCGCCGAGCAGTGGGCGGACGACGCCCAGGTCCGCCCGGGGTTCCGCGAGCGGGTCGAGGCGCTGGTGCGCGACCGCTGGCGCGAGCCGGTGATCGTGCTGCGCCTCGGCGACCCCGACGTCGGCTTCGCCGTGCCGGGTCGTCGCCAGGACGGCACGGTCGAGGGGGAGGGGCAGGTCGGCCAGTTCTTCAAGGGCGTCCTGCGCGGCGTCGGCACCGCGGTGGTTTCGGTGTTCTCGCTGGCCAACGGCGGCGGGGCCGGACGGCCGTTCCAGCGCGAGGTCCGCGTGACCGGCCCGGCGGACGCGCAGGTGCTGGAGCTGGCCGATCGGCTGCGGTCGCTGCGGGGGCCGTGGCTGGCCTTCTCGCCGTCGTGCGTGGCGCTGGTGGACACGGGCTCGACCTTCGTCGACCCGGCCGACGCGCCGCCGCCGGACCTCGTCTGGGAGGCGCGCCAGCCGCAGGCACCGGCGGTGAACTTCCGGCGGCACACGCTCACCTGGCCGGACGGGTCGAGCTTCCGGTTCCCGCTGCACGGGCGGACCGAGGAGCAGCACCTGCGCAAGTTCGTCGAGCCGCCGGGCATCGTGCACTGGGAAGGCCGGCCGGAGTAGGCGGCCGAGGGGGACATGGCGCGCACCGAGGGGGAGGAGAGCGCGCCATGTCCGTTCTTGAAACGGTACGCGCCCGGCGGGCCGGTGGCGGCGGAACCACTCGTACGCCCGAACCGCGCACAGTGACCGGCGGGCTTACTGCCCGCCGCCGCGGCGATCGGGTTCCTCTCATCCGTCAGCGCCACCACCATCGACGGCTACTCGCCGTCGGTGCAGCGCGACGCGGTCGCGTCCCTCGCCGCGGAGGCGGGCATCAGCGAGTCCGCCGCCGTCGCCCTGCTGCGCACGCAGGCCAAGCACTCCAGCGCGGCGATCGGGCTCGACCCGAAGACCAACCGGATCGTGCTGACCGCGGGCGAGATGCACACCGCGATCTACAACGGCGAAGCCATCACCGGCGGCGGCACCCGCTGTTCGGCGGGCTTCAACGCCAACCGCGGCGGCCAGCCGGCACCTCACGTCGTACTTCCAGCCGGTGGGCGAGGCGCTGAGCGCGTACGGCGTGACGCTGAACTGACCGGCGTCAGTCCCGGCGGCCGAAGATCAGCCGGTAGCCGACCAGGATGATCAGCGCGCCCAGGATCGCCAGGCCCCAGGTGCGCAGGTCGAAGAAGGTGCCGAGGTCGGTATGGAACAGGGTCTTGCCGACCCAGCCGCCGACGAAGGCGCCGCCGATCCCGAGCAGGATCGTGATGATGCAGCCGCCGGGGTCCTTGCCCGGCATGAGGGCCTTCGCGATCAAGCCCGCGATGAGCCCGAGCACGATCCAGCTGATGACGCCCACGGGTGCCTCCGTCCGCCTGTTCTCCTGACGGCACAGGATGGCAGGAGGAGGCCCCGTGGGCGCGGTGAGCCACGCCCACGTGATCCGGATCTCAGCCGGGCAGCGGCCGGTAGCCCGAGCACAGGACGCGCAGCCAGTCGATCCCGCCGTCGCGCACCGTGTAGTAGGCCTGCTGCTCGACGAGGTGGTCAGCGCCGTCGCGGTGCACCCGCAGCCGGTAGGCCACGTGCTCGCGGTCGGCGACGCGGCCGGTCGTCACCGAGCACAGCTCCCGGATCCGGTCGTCCGCGCCGAACCAGCGGCCGAGGACGACGTCGCCGACGATCTCCGCCGGGTCGGACGCCGTCCAGTGGCGGCCCGGGGTCAGCGCCGCGAAGTCGACGCGGGCGGCCAGGACACCGCGCAGCGCGGCGGCGTCGCGGGCGGCGAGGGCGCGGGCGAACTGTTCGCCCAGCGTGGTTTCAGTAGCTGAAGGTCGTGACGGGCTCATCGCCGATCCACTCCCACATCGGTACGGTGCCGCCGAGCGCGGCGTTGGCGACGAGGTCGTCGTCGGCGAGGTGGCGCGCGGTGAAGCAGATCGGGCAGACCAGGAACCGGCCGCCCGCGGCTTCGTAGCGTTTGACCAGGTCCGCCAGCGGCGGGCAGCCTTCGCAGGCCACGGCCTGGGCGAAGCCGTCCTGGGCGAGCCGGACCGCTTCCTTGGTGAGGAACATCAGGGTCTCGCGGTGCTGTTCCGCGGCGCCGACGGCGACGAGGAAGGCCACGGTGACCTTTTCGGGGTCTTCGAGTCCGGTGGTGAGGCTGATGACGGCGCGGGTGGGCATGGCGCGCTCCTTTCGACGCCGTCAGCCTCGCCCGGGCCCGCCCGCCGCCGCATGGGGCGGATGCCTCATCTTCCGGCGGCCGGGAACGCGCTCGTGATGCCGTGTTCGAGGGCGAACAGCCCGGCGCCGGTGCGGTTGGTGACGCCGGCCTTGGCGTAGATGTGCTCGACGTGGTTGCGCACGGTCTTCTCGCTGATCGACAGCGCCCGCGCGATCTCCCGGTTCGAGCCGCCCCCGGCGAGCAGGCGCAGCACCTCGGCCTCGCGGGCGGTCAGCCCGGCCGGGAAGGACGCCCGGCGGCGGGCCGGGTGCCCGGCCGCGAGCAG
>NZ_JAAGNB010001566.1:0-3173 GCF_010550475.1 Amycolatopsis sp. SID8362 | reverse complement strand
CGAAGCGCCGCGGGCCGGCCTCGCCGCCCCGGTCGACCGGCCGCAGGTGTCGGACCAGGCCGAGCTGGACGCGTGGGCGACCCGCGTCGCGGACAAGACGCACATCCCCGCGCGCGTGCTCGCCGCGTACGGCCGGGCGGAAATGTGGATGCAGCGCCAGAAGCCGACGTGTCACCTCTCGTGGGCGACGCTGGCGGGCATCGGCCGGGTCGAGACCGAGCGCGGCGACTTCGACCTCGCGGCGATCGCGGCGAGCGGCCGCCTGGTGAAACCGGTGGTCGGCCCGCCGCTGGACGGCTCGCCGGGCGTCCCGGCGGTGCACGACTCCGACGGCGGCAAGCTCGACGGCGACAAGGCGTGGGACCACGCGATCGGTCCGATGCAGTTCCTGCCGTCGACGTGGAAGAAGTACCAGGAGCGGGCGAACGGCGACGGCGGCGCGCCGGACCCGCAGAACGTCGACGACGCGGCCTTCACGGCGGCCCGCTTCCTCTGTTCGGGCGGCGACGACCTCGGCACCCCGGCCGGCTGGTGGCGGGCGATCCTGTTCTACAACCAGGCGGTCGCCTACGGCCAGGACGTCTTCAGCGCGGCGGACGCCTACGCCGAAGCGAGTGTCGCGCCTTAAAGCTCGCGGTCGGCGAAGAACGGCGTGACGGCCATCAGTACCAGCAGCAGCACCCCGGCGTACGCACCCAACGTGGTGAAGATCGACATCTTGGTTCCTCCCTGTTCCGGTCTGGAACCAGCTTCGCCGCCGGGAGGGGGTGCGCGGATCGGCCGTCGGGCCTGCGTCGATCGGCCGAAAGTCTGATCGCCGAGGGGCCGAACGGCCCTGGTCTCAGACGTCGCGCAGCGCGATGCGCGCCTTGACCTCGCTCGCCGCTTCGAGGTACTCGGGCACCGGGTTCATCGCCGACGCCATCCGGATCTGCGCCAGCGCCTCGACGAACCGGCCGAGGCGCTGCAGGGTCCGGCCCAGGATGAACCGTGCGTAGTGGTCGGTCGGATCCAGTTCCAGCACCCGGGTGAACGCGTGCTCGGCGCGCCGCAACTGAGCGGAGTGGAAGTACGCGCGCCCGGCCAGCAGGTGGACCGACGGCTTGTCGTCCTCGGAGTCCAGCAAGGGCTGGAGCACCTTCAGCGCGTCCAGCGGACGGCGGCGCGCGACCAGGTCTTCGGCCTGGCGGAAGGCGTGGAACCGCGACTCTTCGGGAGGCTGCGAAGCAGCTGCGGCGTCCGTCATGGTCACTCCCACGTTACCCCGGAGGAGGGGGTTGCACACGCCGCCGAACGGGACGTGATGGACTGTCCCGCCATGAGCAGCGGGTACCGGGGCCTGGCGCCCTACCTCTACTACGCCGACGCCACGGCGGCCCTCGCCTGGCTGACCAGGGTCTTCGGGTTCACCGAGGAAGTCCGCTTCTGCGACGCGGCGGGCGAGGTCTTCCAGGCGACGCTCCGCGTCGGCGACGCGAAGGTCCAGATCGCCGGCGTCGGGGCGGACTACTGGCAGGCCAAGGGCGTCGACGGGCCGGTCGGCCAGCTCAACATCGTCTACGTCGACGACGTCGACGAGCACTTCGGGCGGATCGAGGCCGCGCTCGGGGACGAGGGTGAGCTGGACCCGCCGCAGGACCAGCCCTACGGCGCCCGGGTCTTCACCGTCGCCGATCTCGGCGGCAACAGCTGGACGTTCTGGCAGCAGACGTCCGAGACCGTGGAGCTGCCGCCGGGCTGGCAGGCGATCCGCACCGACGGGTGAGTGACCGGCCGTGCCTCCAACGGGTGAACTGCGGCGACGGCTAGGCTGGGCACGAACCCGCAGGCACGACGCACCGAGGAGCATGGCGTGGCTCTCATCGAGCAGGTAGGCGCGCGCGAGATTCTGGACTCGCGCGGCAACCCGACGGTCGAGGTGGAGGTGGCTCTCGACGACGGCACCCTGGCGCGGGCCGCGGTCCCGTCGGGTGCGTCGACCGGTGAGCACGAAGCGGTCGAGCTGCGGGACGGCGACACCGGCCGCTACAACGGCAAGGGCGTCGAGCGCGCGGTCGCCGCGGTGCTCGACGAGATCGGCCCGGAGATGGTCGGCATCGAAGCCGTCGACCAGCGGATCGTCGACCAGAAGCTGGTCGACCTCGACGGCACGCCGGCGAAGTCCCGCCTCGGCGCGAACGCCATCCTCGGCGTCTCGCTGGCCGTCGCGAAGGCCGCCGCCGAGTCGGCCGAGCTGGAGCTGTTCCGCTACCTGGGCGGGCCGAACGCGCACGTGCTGCCCGTTCCGATGCTGAACATCCTCAACGGTGGTTCGCACGCGGACAGCAACGTCGACGTGCAGGAGTTCATGATCGCGCCGATCGGCGCGGAGACCTTCCGCGAGGCCCTGCGCTGGGGCGCCGAGGTCTACCACTCGCTGAAGTCGGTCCTGAAGGGCCGCGGCCTGTCCACCGGCCTCGGCGACGAAGGCGGCTTCGCGCCGAACCTGGCGAACAACCGCGAGGCGCTCGACCTGATCCTGCAGGCCATCGAGAAGGCCGGCTACACGCCGGGCCGCGACGTGGCGCTCGCGCTGGACGTCGCCGCGACGGAGTTCTTCGCCGACGGCGCGTACACCTTCGAAGGCAGCAAGAAGAGCGCCGAGCAGATGTCGGCCTACTACGCCGAACTGCTGCGCGACTACCCGCTCGTGTCCATCGAGGACCCGCTGAGCGAGGACGACTGGGACGGCTGGGTCACCCTGACCGCCGAGGTCGGCGAGAAGGTCCAGATCGTCGGCGACGACCTGTTCGTCACCAACCCGGACCGCCTCGAGGAGGGCATCACCCGCCGCGCCGCCAACGCGCTGCTGGTGAAGGTCAACCAGATCGGCACCCTGTCCGAGACGCTCGACGCGATCTCGCTGGCCACGTCGTTCGGCTACAAGTCGATGATGAGCCACCGCTCCGGCGAGACCGAGGACACGTTCATCGCGGACCTGGCGGTCGCCACCGGCGTCGGCCAGATCAAGACCGGTGCCCCGGCCCGCGGCGAGCGGATCGCCAAGTACAACCAGCTGCTGCGCATCGAGGAGACCCTCGGTGACGCCGCCCGGTACGCCGGCGAGCTGGCCTTCCCGCGGTTCAGCGCCGAGGGCTGACCCGCATGGCGGACCGGGGGAGGACGACGCGCAA
>NZ_JAAGNB010001521.1:0-4777 GCF_010550475.1 Amycolatopsis sp. SID8362 | reverse complement strand
ACGCCGAGGGCGTCACCGAGCACAACCCGGCCCGCGAGGTCCGCCCGCCGACGCCCGCGAAGCGGCTGCCCAAGGCCCTGCCGGTCGACGACGTGCTCCGGCTGCTGGAGACCCCGCCGCCGGACGGCGAGCGTCCGTTGCGCGACCGGGCGCTGCTGGAGCTGCTCTACTCCACCGGAGCCCGGATCTCCGAGGCGGTCGGGCTGGACCTCGACGACGTCGACGACGCCGAGCGCACGGTGCTGCTCGACGGCAAGGGCGGCAAGCAGCGGCTGGTCCCGATCGGGCGGCCCGCGCTCGCCGCGCTGCACGCCTACACCGTCCGAGCGCGGCCGGCGCTCGCTGCGCACGGCCGGGGCACCGCGGCACTGTTCCTCAACGCCCGAGGCAGCCGCCTCTCGCGGCAGAGCGCGTGGCAGGTGCTCAAGGACACCGCCGGCCGCGCGGGGATCGTGGCCGCCGTCTCACCGCACACGCTCCGCCACTCCTTCGCCACGCACCTGCTCGAAGGCGGCGCCGACGTCCGGGTCGTGCAGGAACTGCTCGGCCACGCCTCGGTGACGACGACGCAGGTGTACACGCTGGTCACGGTCAACACCCTGCGCGAGGTGTACGCCACGGCGCACCCGCGGGCACTGGGCTAGACGGTCCTATAGAGCGTCAACAGCCTTGCCAGCCTGCACCGACGGTCGAGTGACATTGCCCCCTCGGGTCCGGCGCGTTGCTTTGCCGGGGCTCCGACTCCGCGCATAGGCTGCGGCGGACGCTGACGAACAAGGAGCTTTCGCGCCATGTCGACACCGAACCAGCCGGCCCCTTCGGCCGAGTCCGCCGGGTCGGCGGCGGCGAACCTCAGCCAGGTCACCATCGCCACGCCCGCGATCCACGAAGGCGACGAAACGCAGCAGGAGCGCAACGGCAAGAAGGTCAAGCTCGAGGGCATCGGGCCGACCGGCCGCCCGATCCGCGAGCACCCCGATCCGGCGCCGCTGGAGAAGCACGGCCCGGCCAAGATCATGGCGATGTGCAACCAGAAGGGCGGCGTCGGCAAGACGACGTCGACCATCAACCTGGGTGCCGCCCTCGCCGAGTACGGCCGCAAGGTGCTGCTCGTCGACTTCGACCCGCAGGGCGCCCTCGCCGTCGGCCTCGGCATCCAGCCGCACGAACTGGACCACACGGTCTACAACGCCATCATGGAGCGGTCGGTCAGTGCCACCGACGTGCTCATGAAAACCCGCGTGGACGGCGTTGACCTGCTGCCGAGCAACATCGACCTGTCCGCGGCGGAGGTCCAGCTCGTCGCTGAGGTAGGGCGCGAGCACACGTTGTTACGGGTCCTTCGTCCGGTCATGAACGACTACGACTATGTTCTTGTGGACTGCCAGCCCTCGCTCGGCCTGCTCACGGTGAACGCGCTGACCGCCGCGGACGGCGTGATCATCCCGCTGGAGTGCGAGTTCTTCAGTCTGCGAGGCGTAGCTCTCCTGATCGACACCATCGAGAAGGTCCAGGAACGCCTCAACCCCAAACTGGACATCGTGGGGATTCTCGCCACCATGTACGACCCGAGAACCCTGCATTCGAAGGAGGTCATGGCTCGCGTGGTGGAGGCATTCGGCGAGACCGTGTTCGACACGGTCATCAACCGCACCGTGCGGTTCCCCGAGACGACGGTCGCGGGTGAGCCGATCACGACCTGGGCGCCCAAGTCGGCCGGCGCGGCGGCGTACCGCCAGCTGGCCCGCGAGGTGATCGCTCGGTGAGCAGGCGCGCTTCCCTGCCCGGAGCGTCGGAACTCTTCAGGATCACCTCCAGCCCCGCCCTCGACCTCCCGCCGAAGGCACCGCCCGCGCCCGCCGAGCCCGTCGAGAAGGCCAAGCCCGCGGGCAACGGCCGGACGGAACAGCTGGCCCGCAGCGCGGCCCCGCACGGGTCCGGCCGGACCAAGCACGACGCGAAGATCACCGTCTACGTCTCCGGCGACGAGCTCGTGGCCATGGAGCAGGCCCGGCTGACGCTGCGCGCCAAGCACGAGCTGGTCGTCGACCGCGGCCGGCTGGTCCGCGAGGCGGTCGCGGTGCTGCTGGCCGACTTCGACGCCAACGGCGAGGACTCGGTGCTGGTGCAGCGGCTGCGGGTGGTCGGCTCAGACGGCGGCGAAACCGAGGGCTGATGGACGAGCCGGCACCGGCTCCGGAGGAACAGGTCCCCGAAGAGCACCAGACGGTGCACGGCGGGATGATCCCCGAAGGCGTCAACACCGAAGAACTGAGCACGTCGAAGTTCAAGGTGCGGCTGGCCAACTTCGAAGGGCCGTTCGACCTGCTGCTGCAGCTCATCTCGCAGCACCAGCTCGACGTCACCGAGGTGGCGCTGCACCGGGTCACCGACGACTTCATCGCGTACACGCGCGCGCTGGGCACCGAGTGGAACCTCGACGAGACGACGGAGTTCCTGGTCATCGCGGCCACGCTCCTGGACCTGAAAGCGGCGCGCCTGCTGCCCGCGGCCGAGGTCGAGAGCGAAGACGACCTGGCGTTGCTGGAAGCCCGCGACCTGCTCTTCGCGCGGGTGCTGCAGTACCGCGCGTACAAGCAGGTGGCGGCGCTGTTCGGCGAGCTGGAACAGGGCGCGCTGCGGCGGTACCCGCGGTCGGTGGCGCTGGAGGAGCGGTTCGTCGGGCTGCTGCCCGAGGTGATGCTGGGCGTCACGCCGCAGAAGTTCGCGGAGATCGCGGTGGCGGTGTTCCGGCCGAAGCCGCCGCCGACGGTGTCGATCGCGCACATCCACATGGGCCGCATCTCGGTGCGCGAGCACGCGGGCATCCTGCGGATCATGCTGGCCGAGCGCGGCCAGGCGACGTTCGGCGAGCTGGTCGACGACTGCGAGCACACGGTGGAGATCGTGGCGCGCTTCCTGGCGCTGCTGGAGCTCTACCGCGAGTCGTCGGTCCAGTTCGAGCAGAGCGAGGCACTGGCGGAACTGCACGTCCGCTGGACGGGCGGCTCGAAGGAAGAAGCCTCCGCGGCGGCCGAGCTGGACCGCGTCGCCGGAGACGAAGAGGAGTACGGGTGAGCCCCGAGAACGACGAAGCAGCCGAAGCGCCGGTGCCGCCGGGGGAGGCCGCGGCGGAGCTGGCACTGGACGAGGCCCTGTCCGGCGAGCCGGTCGACGACGACGGCGCACCGGTGGAGCCGGTGGCCGCCGAGCCCGCACTTTCACGTGAAAGTGCGGATCCCGAGGCGGAGGCGGAGCTTTCACGTGAAAGCGACGCGTCCGCGGAGGACGGGGAAGGCGAGCCGGGGGCTGATGATCCCGAGTCGGACCTGGTCGCCAGCGGGGACATCAGCCTGCTGCCCGACGTCACCTCCGACGAAGCCCTCGAAGCGGCACTCGAGTCCCTCCTGCTCGTCGTCGACTCGCCGGCCAGCGAGGAGCTGCTCGCCGAAACCCTCGAGCAGCCGAAGGCGCGGATCGTCGTCGCGCTGCGCACCATGGCGCAGAAGTTCACCGATCGGACCTCCGGGATCGACCTGCGGCGCGTCGGCGAAGGGTGGCGGTTCTACACTAGGGACGTCTATGCCCCGTTCGTGGAGAAGCTCCTGCTGGACGGCCAGCGTTCGAAGCTGACCCGGGCCGCGCTCGAGAGCCTCGCCGTGATCGCGTACCGGCAGCCGGTGACCCGGGCCAGGGTCGCCGCGGTGCGCGGCGTGAACGTGGACGGCGTGATCCGGACGCTGCTCGCGCGCGGCCTCATCGAAGAGATGGGGACCGACCCCGACACGACCGGCACGCTGTACGTGACGACCGAGCTGTTCCTGGAGCGACTGGGGCTGTCGTCACTGAACGACCTGCCCGCGATCGCTCCGTTGCTACCCGAAGTGGACACCATCGATGACATCCAGTGAGCACCCCGACGGCATCCGCCTGCAGAAGGTGCTGTCGCAGGCCGGGGTCGCCTCCCGGCGCGCGGCGGAAGACCTGATCGTCGCCGGCCGGGTCGAGGTCGACGGCGAGATCGTCACCGAGCTGGGCCGCCGGGTGCACCCGGACGAGGCGGTCATCCACGTCGACGGCACCCGGGTGAACCTGCGCGACGACCTGATCTACCTCGCCCTGAACAAGCCCAAGGGCGTGCACTCGACGATGTCGGACGACCGCGGCCGCCCGTGCGTCGGCGACTACCTGGCCGGCCGCTACGAGGAGACGCCCGGTGTCGTGCACGTCGGCCGGCTCGACGAGAACACCGAGGGCCTGCTGCTGCTGACCAACGACGGCGACCTCGGGCACCGGCTGATGCACCCGTCCTACCGGGTGCTCAAGACCTACCTCGCCGAGGTCGACGGCCTGGTCCCGCGCGGGCTCGGCAAGGAGCTGCGCAACGGCTGGGAGCTGCCCGACGGCATCGTCAAGGTCGACCAGTTCCGGGTGAAGGACATGCACTCCGGCAAGTCGCTGGTCGAGCTCGTGATCCACGAGGGCAAGAAGCACATCGTGCGCCGGCTGCTCAAGGACACCGGCCACCCGGTGCTCAAGCTGGTCCGGACCGCGGTCGGCGACGTCCAGCTCGGCAACCAGCGCGTCGGCTCGATCCGGCGGCTGACGAAGACCGAGGTCGGCGCGCTCTACCGCAACGTCGAGCTCTGACGCACGGCTGTGACGAAGCCGCCGGCGGTCGCGTCGTCGTCCGATGGCCGGCCGTAGGCGGCGGCCAGCTCGGCGCGGGTGACCGTCGACGGCGCCCAGCCGTGGGCGGCCAGCCACTCCGGCGCCC
>NZ_JAAGNB010001473.1:0-7195 GCF_010550475.1 Amycolatopsis sp. SID8362 | reverse complement strand
TCCTGGGCGGGTTGATGGCCGGCGGGGCGTCGGTCACCGGATTCGATCGTGCCGGCTGGTACGTGGTCGCGAAGGAGCACACGGCGTGAAACTGACCGGGGTGGAACTGCTGCGCGTCCGGATGCCGCTGGTGGCACCGTTCCGGACGTCGTTCGGCACGCAGGCCGAGCGCGAACTGCTGCTCCTGCGGGCGGTGACGTCCGAGGGCGAGGGCTGGGGCGAGTGCGGCGCGATGGTCGACCCGCTGTACTCCTCGGAGTACGTCGACGGCGTCGAGCACGTGCTGCGCACCTTTCTGGTGCCGACGTTGCTCGCGGCCGGGGACCTGACCGCCAACAAGGTCGCGCCGCTGCTGGCGAAGTTCAAGGGTCACCGGATGGCCAAGGCCGCACTGGAAATGGCGGTCCTGGACGCCGAGCTGCGCGCCCACGGCATGTCCTTCGGCACCGCGCTGGGGTCCACAAGGGACTCCGTGCCGTGCGGGGTGTCCGTCGGCATCATGGACACCGTCCCGAAACTGCTCGACGTCGTCGCCGGCTACCTCGACGACGGGTACGTCCGGATCAAGCTGAAGATCGAGCCGGGCTGGGACGTCGAGCCGGTGCGCGCGGTCCGCGAACGCTTCGGGGACATCCTGCTCCAGGTCGATGCGAACACCGCGTACACGCTCTCGGACGTGCCGCAGCTGCAACGGCTCGACCTGTTCGAGCTGCTGCTGATCGAACAACCCCTCGAAGAGGAAGACGTGCTCGGCCACGCCGAGCTGGCCAAGCACATCCGGACGCCGATCTGCCTCGACGAGTCCGTCGTCTCCGCGCGCTCGGCCGCCGACGCGATCAAGCTCGGCGCCTGTCAGATCGTCAACATCAAGCCGAGCCGGGTCGGCGGCTACCTCGAAGCGCGGCGGGTGCACGACGTCTGCGCCGCGCACGGCGTCCCGGTCTGGTGCGGCGGGATGATCGAGACCGGCCTCGGCCGGGCCGCCAACGTCGCGCTGGCGTCGCTGCCGGGGTTCACGCTGCCGGGCGACACCTCGGCGTCCGACCGGTTCTACCGCACCGACATCACCGAGCCGTTCGTCCTGGAAGCGGGTGGCCGGCTGCCGGTGCCGTCCGGTCCGGGGCTCGGCGTCACCCCGATCCCGGAGCAGCTCGCCGAGGTGACGACCGCCAAGGCGTGGCTCACCTCGCCCGCCGGATAGTCCACAACGGACGGAGGGTTCCATGGAGTCAGCCGAACAGGTGCTCGCCCGCTGGGCGGCGGAGGCCGGCGCGCGGGCCCGCACGTACGCGGCCGGCGCCGCCGTCGCGGCGTCGCGGGTCAAGGTCCTGGTCGCGGTGCGGTACGCGGGCCTGCGGGCCGACGCGGCCCACCGGCTGCGGGCGGTTCGTCGCCCGCGATGAAAGTTTCCCCGGGTCTCGTCGGTTTCGACGAATCGGCGGCCCCGTGACCCGTCCTAGCATCCCCGCATCGCCGGTTCCCCCACCGTTCGCCACGAGAGGCAACCATGTCGAAGCTCACCGAACTCTCCGCCTGGCTCGACAGCCGGCTCCCCGCGTTGCTGGCCGAGCACAAGGTGCCGGGCGCGTCCGTCGCCGTGTACGCCGGCGGCGAGATCATCGACCACGCGGCCGGCGTGCTCAACACGGGCACCGGCGTCGAGGCCGACACCGATTCGCTGTTCCAGATCGGCTCCATCACCAAGATCTGGACGACCACGCTGGCCCTGCAGCTCGCCGACGAGGGCCTGCTCGACCTCGACGAGCCGGTCCGGAAGTACCTGCCCGAGTTCAAGATCGCCGACAATGTTGCAGCCGCCAAGATCACCGTCCGGCAGCTGATGTGCCACACCTCCGGCTTCGAGGGCGACATCTTCACCGACACCGGCCGCGGCGACGACTGCGTCGAGAAGTACGTCGCCACCCTCGGCGACGTCCCGCAGCTGTTCGCGCCCGGCGAGATGTTCTCCTACAACAACGCCGCCTTCTGCGTGCTCGGCCGGGTCGTGGAAGTGCTGCGCGGCAAGCCCTACAACGACTGCCTCGCCGAGCACCTGTTCGTCCCCTTGGGACTGACGCACGCCGCCGCGAGCCCGTACGAGGCGATCCGCTTCCGCGCGGCGCTCGGGCACCTCACGCCCGAGCCCGGCGCCGACCCGCAGCCCGCCGGCGTCTGGGCGCTCGCGGCGTCCAACGCCCCGGCCGGCTCGATGCTCGCGATGCGCCCGCGCGATCTGGTGACGTTCGCCGGCATGCACCTGCGCGACGGCGAAGGCCCGGACGGCAGCCGCGTACTGAGCGCGGAAAGCGCCCGCGCCATGCGGGAACGCGTGGTGGAGCTGCCCGACCTCGGCCTGATGGGCGAGGCGTGGGGCCTCGGCTGGTCGCTGTCCGAGGGCGGCGCGGTCGTCGGCCACGACGGCGGCACGATCGGCCAGTCGGCCTTCCTGCGCCTCGCGCCCGGGCACGACGTCGCCGTGGCGCTGCTGACCAACGGCGGCAACCCGATCGCGCTCTACACCGAGGTCGTCGGGCACGTGCTCAAGGAGCTGACCGGCATCGAGCTGAAGGTGCCGCCGGTGCCGAACCCGGAAGCCCCGCGGATCGACGCCACGCGGTACGTCGGCGAGTACTCGTCGTCCGTCGCGGACATCACGGTCAGCCAGGACGAGGACGGCCGCGTCTGGGTGGAGCGCGTCCCGAAGGGGATCTTCGCCGAGCTGGCCAAGCCGGAGAAGACCGAGCTGGTCGCGATGAACGGCGACACGCTGATCCTGGCCGAGCCGATGCAGGGCATGTACCTGCCGCACGCGTTCGTCGGCGACGACGGCACCGGGCGCGCGCTGTACCTGCACACCGGCCGCGCCGACCGGCGGGTGCGCGCGTGAGCCCGGTCGAAACGCGGATCGCGGACGCCTTCTTGGCGGCGGGCGCCCGGGGTTTCCTGCACGCCAAGGAGATCGGCGGCGGGGGAGAGGTCGCCGTCGGCGCCGACGACCCGGTGGTGCTGGCGTCGGTGTTCAAGATCCCGGTCGCCGTCGCCTACGCCCGCGAGGTCGTCGCGGGCCGGCTCGACGAGACCGAGCGCACCCGCGTCGGAAAGCGCTACCGCATCGGCGGGATCGGCACCGCGGGCTGCGCCGACGACGTCGAACTGAGCTGGCGCGACCTCGCGCTGTTCATGCTGACCATGAGCGACAACGCGGCCACCGACGTGATCTACCACCGCGTCGGCCAGGCCGCCGTCGACCGCGTCCTCGCCGACCTCGGCCTGGGGCGTACCCGGCTGATCGGCTGCTGCGAGGACCTGTTCGCCTCGGTGCTCGCCGACCTGGGTGCCGCCGAGGACGCCGACCTCGACGCGGTGTTCGCCGGCGCGACGCCCGAGCAGACCTGGAAGCTCGCGGTGCTCGACCCCGAGCGGACGACGTCGTCCACGCCCCGGGAGATCACGACCCTGCTCGACGCGATCTGGACCGACCGCGCCGGCGAACCGGCCGCGTGCGAGCGGGTGCGCGCGATCATGGCGCGGCAGATCTGGCCGCACCGCATCTCGTCCGGCTTCGGCTCCGACGTCGCGATCGCGGCCAAGACCGGCACCCTGCCCGCGGTGCGCAACGAAGCGGGCGTCCTGTCCTATCCGGACGGCCGCCGGTTCGCCGTCGCCGTCTTCACCCGCGCGGACTCCCTGGCCGAGCGGCAACCCGCCGTCGACGCCGCCATCGGCAAGGCTGCCCGCCTCGCCGTGGACCACCTCCGGAAGGAAACACCATGACCAGGATTCGGACGGCGGGGGTCGTGCTCGGGGTGCTCGCGCTCACCGCGACCGCCTGCGGGGGATCGGGCAACGCCGGCAGCGGGGACGGCAAGCCGGTCGACGGCAAGACGTTCAGCCTCGGCGTCGGCTCCGACCCCGGCAGCCTGGACCCGCACATGACCGTGCTGTCGGTGGCCCTCCAGGTCGATCGGTTCCTCTACGACACGCTGCTCGGCCTCGACGACGCCGGCAAGCCGGTCGCTGGGCTGGCCGCGAAGTGGGAGGCGTCGACGACGACCGCGTCCTTCACGCTGCGCCAGGGCCTCACGTGCGCGGACGGCAGCCCGCTGACCGCCGCCGACGTCGCGGCCAACATCAACTTCATCGGCGACCCGGCGAACAAGTCGCCCATCGCCGGGCTGTACATCGCCCCGGGCACCAAGGCGACCGCGGACGCGGCGGCCGGCACGATCTCCGTGACCAGCGGCAAGCCGGACGCGTTCCTGGCCCGCAACATCGGCGGGGTGCCGATCGCCTGCGCCAAGGGGCTCGCGGACCGGAAGCTGCTCGCCAAGGGCGAAGCCGGCACCGGGATGTTCACCGTCACCGAGTCCGTGCCCAACGACCACTACACGTTCAACCGCCGCAAGGACTACGCGTGGGGCCCCGGTGACTGGAAGGCGGAACCGGGCCTGCCGGACAAGGTCGTCGTGCGGGTCATCCCGAACACCACGACCGCGACCAACCTGCTGCTGTCCGGCGAGCTGAACGCGGCCCAGGTCAACGGGCCGGACCGGCAGCGGCTGGAGGGGCGCAAGCTCTTCCACGCCGACTTCACGGCGCCGATGGGCGAGGTGTTCTACAACCAGGCGACCGGGCGGCCCGGGCAGGACGAAGCCGTCCGCCGGGCGCTGACCCAGGCGCTCGACCTGCCCCAGCTCGGCAAGGTGCTGACCAACGGCGCCGGCAAGCCGTCGCAGGGCATGATCACGAACGAGCCGGAGGTCTGCCCCGGCGACACCGTGACCGGCAACCTGCCGGCCCACGACCCGGCCGCGGCGGCGTCCGCCTTGGACGCCGCGGGCTGGAAGAAGGGCGCGGACGGCGTGCGCGCCAAGGACGGCAAGAAGCTTTCGCTGACCGTCCTCTACGGCACCCAGCTCGGCCCGACGATGGCGCCGACCGCGGAGCTGGTCCAGCAGACGTGGAAGTCCCTCGGCGCCGACGTGACGCTCAAGGCGGTCGACAGCCCCGGCCTCAGCCAGGTCCTGTTCGGCACCGGCGAGTGGGAGGTCTCCCTCGGCCCGGTCGGGTTCTCGCTGCCGAGCCAGCTGGTGCCGTTCGTCTCCGGCCCGGCCGCGCCGGACGGGACGAACTTCGCCCACATTTCCAACCCCGGCTACGACCAGGGCGCGCAGGCCGCGGCGGCGAAGCCCGGCGACGCGAGCTGCGCGGACTGGAACGCGGCGGAGACCGCGCTGATCAAGCGGGTCGACGCGGTGCCCTACTTCGACTCCGTCGTGCCGACCTACGCCAGCGGCGCGAAGTTCACGCTGAGCCAGGGCAGCCTGACGCCGTCGTCGATCCGGATGCTGGCGAAGTGACCACGGCGGCGGCACCACCCCGGCTGCGCGGCGGCCCGTGGCCGGCGTTCGCCGCGCGCCGGCTGGCCCGGTTCGCCGTCTCGCTGTGGGCGCTGCTCACCGCGGCGTTCCTGATGATCCACCTGGTCCCCGGCGACCCGGTCCGCGCGTCGCTGGGGATGACCGCGCCCGCCGCGCTGGTGGCGGCGAAGCGGGCCGAGCTGGGCCTGGACGACCCGCTGTGGGTGCAGTACGGGCACTACGTGCGCAACCTGCTGTCCGGGAACTTCGGGACGTCGATGGCGAGCGGCCAGCCGGTGGCGCAGGTGATCGGCGACCGGCTGCCCTCGACCTTGCAGCTGGCTGTGCTGGCCTTCGCGGTCGTGGTGACCGTCGCGGTCCCGCTCGGCGTCGGCTTCGCGGTGCTCACCCGCGGCGGCCGCCGCCGGGGCGCGGAGCTGGGCTTCACGTCGGTGAGCGTGCTCGTCGCGGCCATCCCCGAGTTCCTGATCGGGGTCGGGCTGGTGGCGCTGCTCGCCGTCGGCCTCGGCTGGTTCCCGGTCGCGGGCGCCGACGACGTCAGCGGGTACGTGCTGCCGGTGGCGGCGCTGGCGATCGGGCCGGCCGCGGTGCTGGCCCGGATCATCCGCGTCGAGCTGCTTTCCGTGCTGGGCGCCGACTTCGTCCGCACCGCGCGGGCGAAGCGGCTGCCCGCGCGGCTGGTCTACGTCCGGCACGCGCTGCCGAACGCCCTGACCGCGACGCTCACCCTGGGCGGGCTGATGCTGACTTCGATGGTGGCGGGGACGGTGCTGGTGGAGAACGTGTTCGCCTGGCCCGGCCTCGGGTCGACGATCGTGCAGTCGATCGTGACGAAGGACTACCCGCTGGTGCAGGGGATCGTGCTGGTCTACGGCGTCGGCGTGCTGCTGGTCAACCTGCTGGTCGACGTCGTGCTCGGGCTGCTCGACCCCCGCTCGGCGATCCGGGAGGCCTGATGACGGCACGACGACGTGGTTCGGTGTGGGCGGCGGCCGTGCGCACCCCGGTGGGCGCGTGCTCGGCGGTGCTGCTGGCGGTGGTGGTCGTGCTGGCGGTGGTGGCCCCGCTCGTCTGGGGTGACGGCGCCGCGGCGATCGACACCGACGCGATCGGCCAGGGACCGTCGGGCGCTCACCCGTTCGGCACCGACTCCCTCGGCCGCGACCTGCTGCTCCGCACCCTGGTGGCGACCCGGCTCTCGATCGGGCTCGCGGTCCTCGCGACCGCGATCGGCGTCGGCACCGGGGTCGTGCTCGGGACGCTGCCGTCGGTGCTGCCGCGGTGGGCGGGCCGGCTGCTGGTCGCGGCCGTCGACATCGCGGTGGCGTTCCCCGGGCTGCTGCTGGCCCTGTTCTTCGCGGTGATCTTCGGCGTCGGCACGCAGGGCGCGGTGCTGGCGATCGCGTTCGCGATGGCGCCGGCGTTCGCCCGGCTCGTGCAGACGCTCTCGGCGTCGGTGAGCGGGCGCGACTACATCGCCGCGGCCCGGATCGCCGGCGTCGGCCGGATCCGGCTGCTGGCCCGGCACGTGCTGCCCAACATCGGCGAGCCCCTCGTGGTCAACGCGACCATCGGGGCCGGCTCGTCGCTGCTCGCCTTCGCCGGGCTGTCCTTCCTCGGGATCGGCGTGCAGGCGCCGGACTACGACTGGGGACGGCTGCTGCGCGAAGGCCTGGACGGCATCTACGTCAGCCCGGTGGCCGCGCTCGCGCCCGCCGCGGCGGTGGTGCTGGCCGGGCTGGCGTTCAACCTGGTGGGGGAGACGGTCGCCGCGGTGGTCGGGGTCCGGACGCGCGCGACCCGGCGTGCGGCGG
>NZ_JAAGNB010001427.1:0-8898 GCF_010550475.1 Amycolatopsis sp. SID8362 | reverse complement strand
GGCGAGCGGTTCCGGGCGGAGCTGGGCCTGGCGCCGAAGCAGGCGGCGCGGGTCCTGCGGTTCGAGCGGGCCGCGCGGCTGCTGCGCCGGGGCCACGCGGACCTGGCCGCCCTGGCGGTCGAGAGCGGCTACTACGACCAGGCGCACCTGACCAACGAGTGGCGCGCGCTGGCCGGGTGCACGCCGGGCACGTGGATCGCCGAGGAGCTCCCGTTCCTCCAAGACCAGGAGGTGGCCGCCGGGCAAGACTCGTGACATGACTCCTGAACCGAACGTCTGGCCCGCCCTCCGGTACGACGACGCCCCGGCCGCGGTCCGGTTCCTGGTCGACGTCCTGGGCTTCACCGAGGCGCTGGTGGTGCCCGAAGGTGACCTGATCGCGCACGCCGAGCTGCGCTGGCCCGAGGGCGGCGCGGTGATGCTGGGCAGCGTCCGCCCGGCGGACGGCGTCCACGACGCGATGAAGCCGGGCACGGGCGCGGTGTACGTGGTGTCGGACCGGGTGGACGAGATCCACGCGCGGGTGCGGGACGCCGGCGCGGAGATCACGGCCGGGCTGACCGACACCGAGTACGGCTCGCACACGTTCAGCCTGCGTGACCCGGAGGGCAACTCCTGGACGATCGGCACTTACCGCGGCGCGCCCTGACGCCGTTCACCACTGCATACGTTCCGGGCGTTCATCTCAGCGTGTCGACGGCCTCGCGTTCCGTTTACCGGCGGAATCTGGCACCCTGGAGCCCGTGTTGCGGCTTGCAGGTGCACGGCTGCTCGATGATCGGGACTATCCGGCGGTGCGTGCGGCTCTCGCCGCCGACCCGGTGGGCAGCTGCATGGTCAGCGCCCGGGTCGAGGCTGCCGGTCTCGATCCGTGGCGGCTCGGTGGTGAGCTTTGGGCCGCCGACAGCCGCCCGGTTCGTGCCGGGCGGCTCCAAGGGCTGTGCTTTTCCGGGCCGAACCTGATCCCCTTGCGCGGCAACGCGCCCGCGTTGCGGTCCTTCGCCGACCGCGCGCTGCGCCGGCAGCGCACGTGTTCGTCGCTCGTCGGCCCGGCCGAGCAGGTCCTCGGGCTCTGGGACGAGCTCGAAAACGAGTGGGGCCCGGCCCGCGAGGTACGCGACGACCAGCCGTTGATGGCGCTCGACAGCACGCCGCTGGTGGCCGCCGACCCGCTCGTGCGGCCGGTCCGGCCGGACGAGCTCGAGCGGTACCTGCCCGCGGCCGTCGCGATGTTCATCGAGGAGGTCGGCGTCGACCCGCGCAGCGGTGACGGCGGCGCCAGCTACCGCGCCCGCGTCACGGAGCTGATCGGCGCCGGGCGCGCGTTCGCCCGGTTCGAGAACGGCGAAGTCGTCTTCAAGGCCGAGATCGGCGCCATGTCGGCGACCGTCGGGCAGATCCAGGGCGTCTGGGTGCACCCCGAACGCCGGGGGAGCGGGCTCGGCACCGCCGGCACGGCCGCCGTGGTCAACCGGCTCGTCCGCGGCCTGGGCCGCACCGCGAGCCTGTACGTCAACGGGTTCAACACCCCCGCCCTCGCGGCCTACCGCAAGATCGGGTTCCAGCAGGTCGGCCAGTACGCGACGGTGCTCTTCTAGTCACCCTTCCGTGGCCGCGTTTCAGCCCGAGGGACACGCGCTGACCAGGCAGTATCCCGTCATGAGTGCACGTCGACGCCGTGGTGCGCTCGCGGTGCTGCTGCTCGCCGCCGCGACCACGGCCGGGTGCTCGGGCGACGGTCCCGAGGACGCCCTCTCCGCCTTCCTGGACGCGGTCGCGTCCGGGGACGTCGCCGCCGCGGCGGCGAACACCGACTCGCCCGACGCCGCGAAGACCGTGCTGGGCCAGGTCCTCGGCGTGCTCGCCCCGGATTCGCTCGACGTCGACGACGAAGAGGTGAAGCAGCCGGACGGCGACGTCGTCACCGCCGGCTACCAGCTCACCTGGCACCTGCCGCACGGCCGCACCTGGTCCTACCGCGCCGACGCGCAGCTGCGCGCGGCCGAAAACGGCTGGCAGGTGCACTGGCAGCCGACCGTCGTGCACCCGCAGCTGGCCGTCGGCCAGACCCTCGGAATGCTGCCGCAGCTGCCCGAGACGGCGCCGGTGCTCGACCGCGACGGCGTGCCGCTGATGCGTCCGCAGACCGTGATCGGCGTGGTCGTCGACCCGCAGAAGGCCGGCGACCCGAGCGCGGTCGCCGGGACGCTCGCCAAGGCGCTGCACCGGTACGAGCCGTCGGTCACCGGCCGCTCGGTGCTGGACGGGATGAGCAAGACCAAGCCCGGCGACGCCTACCCGGTGATCAGCCTGCGCGCCGGCGACTACCAGCGGGTCAAGCCGGTGATCTACGACCTGCCCGGCGTCCGCTTCGCCAGCCAGGAGCGGCTGCTGCCGGTGACCCGCGGGTCCGGGCAGCAGGTCCTGCCGGGCATCCGCGCGCTGGTCGAGCAGGAGCTGGCCGGGGCGGCGGGCTGGCGGATCGTCACCCGGGACGTCACCGGGGGCGAGTCGGCCGAGCTCAAGGCCGAGCCGCCGCGGCCAGCGCCCGCCGTGACCAGCACACTCAGCGCGCGGATCCAGGCCGCCGCCGAGAAGGCCCTCGAAACCGAGGAGTACCCGGCCGCGCTGGTGGCGATCCAGCCGTCGAGCGGCGACATCCTCGCCGTGGCGCAGAACGGCGCCGCCGACGACGAAGGCTCGCTGGCGCTGTCCGGGCGCTACCCGCCGGGGTCGACGTTCAAGATCGTGACGGCGGCGGCCGCGCTGTCGGCGGGCGACGTCGACGCGGACAGCCCGGTCGACTGCCCCGGCACCACGGCGGTCGAAAACCGGGTGGTGCCGAACGAAGGCCGCTTCGACCTCGGCCGGGTGCCGCTGAAGACGGCGTTCGCGCGGTCCTGCAACACGACCTTCGCCCGGCTCGCCGCGGGCCTCCCGGCTTCGGCGCTGACCGACACCGCGCGCTCGTTCGGGCTCGGCGCCGACTTCGTGGTCCCCGGCCTGACCACGGTCACCGGCGCCGTCCCGGCCAGCGACTCGGCCGTCCAGCGCGCCGAGAACGGCTTCGGCCAGGGCACGGTGGTGACCAGCCCGTTCGGCATGGCCCTGGTCGCGGCGACCGTGCAGGCCGGTCACGTGCCGACGCCGTCGCTGGTGAAGGGGATGCCGGCGAGCACGAACAACGTCGGCGACGCGCCCTCGCAGGACGTCCTCGACGCGCTGCGCGGGATGATGCGCGAGGTCGTCACCAGCGGCACCGCGACCGGCCTGCGGGACATCCCCGACGTGGCGGGCAAGACCGGCACCGCTCAGTTCGGCGACGGCTCCCGCTCGCACGGCTGGTTCGTCGGCTACCGCGGCGACCTGGCGTTCGCTGTGCTGCTGACCGAAGCCGGTTCGTCGAAACCGGCGGTGCAGGCCGCCCACCGGTTCCTGGCGGGGGTCGGCTGAGCGGGCCGTCGTACTGTGCCGATCGTTACTAATCCGACCACAGCCACGGCCGAATGACTTCGTAGCAACGGTCACGTGCCGAGTGGGGGTCGGCCTACTTTTGGCCGGATTAGTAAAGTGGGGGCATGTCCGTTCGTGCCCCGCTGGTTCCCGGCGTCCAGACGCCGCGCCGCGACGTCCCCAGTTCCATCGCCCGTCCCGAGTACGTGGACAAGCCGGCGCCGAAGCGGGACACCGGCAACGGCGTGCGCACGCCCGAGGTGATCGAGGCGATGCGGATCGCGAGCCGGATCGCGGCGCAGGCGCTGGAGGAAGGCGGCAAGGCCGTCAAGCCGGGTGCCACCACGGACGACATCGACAAGGTGGTGCACGAGTTCGTGCTCGACCACCACGCCTACCCCTCGACGCTGGGCTACCGCCACTTCCCGAAGTCGTGCTGCACCTCGCTCAACGAGGTCATCTGCCACGGCATCCCGGACTCGACGGTGATCGAGGACGGCGACATCTGCAACATCGACGTCACCGCCTACATCGGCGGCGTCCACGGCGACACGAACGCGACCTTCCTGGCCGGCGACGTCTCCGAGGAGGCCCGCCTGCTGGTCGAGCGCACCCGCGAGGCGACGATGCGGGCGATCAAGGCGGTCCGGCCGGGCCGTCAGCTCAACGTCATCGGCCGGGTCATCGAGTCCTACGCCAAGCGCTTCGGCTACGGCGTGGTCCGCGACTTCACCGGCCACGGCGTCGGCCCGGCGTTCCACACGCCGCCGACGGTCCTGCACTACGAAGAGCCCTCCGTCGACACGATCATCGAGGAGGGAATGACCTTCACGATCGAGCCGATGATCACGCTGGGCACCATCGACTACGACATCTGGTCCGACGACTGGACCGTCACCACGAAGGACAAGAAGTGGACGGCCCAGTTCGAGCACACCCTCGTGGTGACGGCCGACGGCAGCGAGATCCTCACGCTGCCGTGAGTCAGTGGCTGGTCGCCTTCTTGTAGCAGCGCACCGAAAGCGGCACGAAGACCACCAGCAGCACCGCGATCCACAGCACCGACGCGAGCACGGCGTGCTGCATCGGCCAGACGTCGTGCACCGGCATCGCCGCGCTGGTGTTGCCGAACAGCTCCCGCGCCGCCTGGGTGATCGCCGAGACCGGGTTCCAGTCCGCGATCACCCGCAGCGGGGTGGGCAGGCGGCTGCTGTCCACGAACGTGTTGGCCAGGAACGTGAGCGGGAAGATCGCCACGCTCGAGACGTTGTTGAACACTTCGGGTTTGCGCACGGCTAGGCCGAGCGTCCCCATCACCCACGACAGCGCGTAGGCGAAGGCGAGCAGCAGGAGCACGCCGCCCAGCGCCTCGAAGACGCCGGTGTGGATGCGCCAGCCGACCAGCAGGCCGACGATGCCCATGATGAGCAGGCTCGTCACGTTGAGGATGAGATCCGCCGTGGTCCGCCCGATCAGCACCGCGGCCGGCGACATCGGCAGTGATCTGAACCGGTCGATGATGC
The DNA here is from genome assembly GCF_010550475.1 of Amycolatopsis sp. SID8362. NCBI lineage: Bacteria > Bacillati > Actinomycetota > Actinomycetes > Pseudonocardiales > Pseudonocardiaceae > Amycolatopsis > Amycolatopsis sp. SID8362. The sequence goes on along the minus strand of NZ_JAAGNB010001427.1, from coordinate 3,922 downwards.
CCTTCTGGAGGTCGTCGGTCAGGCCGTAGCCGGTGACGATGCTGCCCATCGCCACCGCGAGGGTGAAGATCCCCGGGAGCATGAACTCGCGGTACGACATGCCGGGGATGTCGATCACGCTGCCGAAGACGTAGCCGAAGAGCAGCACGAACATCACCGGCATGAACACGATGGACCCGAGCAGGTCCAGCGACCGGACGATCTTGATCGAGTTGCGCTTGGCGACGGTCACGCCGTCGGTGACGGCCATCTGCACCGCGTTCATCACACGGCCTCCTTCGCGGGTTCGGCCGTCTCGTGGCCGGTCAGAGTGAGGAAAACGTCGTCGAGGGTGGGGCGGCGGACGCCGACGTCGCGGACGTCGACGCCGTCGGCGGCGAGCAGGGCCAGCGCTTCGGTAAGCGCTTTCGCTCCGTGGGTCACGGGCACGGTGAGCCGGAACGCCTCGGCCTGCGGCTCGCCGCTGGCCAGCCGCGCCAGCGCTCGCCGCGCCACCTCGACGTCGGCGTGCGTGCCGACGGTCAGCTCGATCCGCTCGCCGCCGACGAGGTCCTTGAGCTCGTCGGCGGTGCCGCGGGCGATCACGCGCCCGTGGTCGACGACGGCGATGCTGTCGGCCAGCCGGTCGGCTTCTTCGAGGTACTGCGTGGTCAGCAACAGCGTCGTGCCGCCCGCGACCAGCTCGGTGATGACGTCCCACAGCTCGGTGCGGGCCCGCGGGTCGAGCCCGGTCGTGGGCTCGTCGAGGAACAGCACCGGCGGGTTGGCCACGAGCGCGCCGGCCAGGTCGAGCCGGCGCCGCATGCCGCCGGAGTAGCCCTTCACCGGCCGGTCGGCGGCGTCTTCGAGGCTGAACCGGGCCAGCAGCTCCCGGCCGCGGGCCTTGGCCCGCTTGGTGCCGAGGTGGTAGAGCCGCCCGACCATCTCGAGGTTCTCGGCCCCGGTCAGCTCCTGGTCGACGGCGGCGTACTGGCCGGACGCGCCGATGTGCGAGCGCAGCACGTGCGCGTCGTTCACGACGTCGAACCCGGCGACGGTCGCGCGGCCGGCGTCCGGCTTCTGCAGCGTCGTGAGGATCTGGACGGTGGTCGTCTTCCCGGCGCCGTTCGGCCCGAGCACGCCGAGCACGGTCCCTTCCGGGACCCGCAGGTCCATCCCGTCGAGGGCGGTGACGGAGCCGTACTTCTTGACGAGCCCTTCGGCCACGATGGCGTCTGGCATGGTCTTCCCCTTCTTCGCGTGGAGACTTCAGGCCCGGCGGATGACGATGTCGCCGGTGTAGGTGTGGGCTTTGACCTCGACCGTTTCCGTGGTCCCGCCCGGCCCGTCGGACGGGGTGAGCGTGTTGCGCACGGAGCCGGTCAGGGAGTTGAGCTCGAGCCAGGCGGCGCTGCCCTCGCGGACGCCGACCTCGATCTCGCCGACGGCGGTCTCGAGGACGATGGAGTCGCGCATGACCTCGTTGAGCCGGATGTCGCCGGACGCGGTCTTGGCGTGCACGCCGGCGTGGGCGAGGGAGACGAAGATGTCGCCGTTGGCGGTGCTGACCCGCAGGTCGCCGGTGACTTCGCCGACGCGGGTCTCGCCGTTGGAGTTCTTCAGCACGGCGGTGCCGTCGATCTCGCGGATCCGCAGCTCGCCGGAGCCGGTGTGGGCCTCGACGTGCCCGGTAGCCCGCTCGACGGTGACGTCGCCGGTGGCGGTGCTCGCCTCGAGCCGCGCGGCCTCGTCGAGGTGGATGTCGCCGACCGAGGTCTTGATGCGGCTGTCGCCGACCTGGCCGCTGACCCGGATGTCGCCCATTGCGGCCGTGGACCTGAGGCGCGAGCCGGCGGGCAGCTCCACCGTGACGTGCAGGGAGCCGCCCTTGCCCCACAGCTTGGTGGCGTACTTCGGGCCCTTGACCAGCAGCTCGCCGCTCGCGAACTCGACGCGGGTCTTGGCGACCGCCTTGAGGTCTTCGGGTTCGGACGGGTCGGCGGGCTCGATCTCGACGGTGGTTTCCGCGCGCTCGCCGGCGACGATCCGGATGTCGGCGACGCTGACGTCGATCGTGGCCGAGATCGGCTCGGGGGTGGCGAAAACGGGCATGGCTGCGCCCTCCTGGGGTGCTCGGGTGGCGTCTCCGCAGGTCGGAGACGTGTGGGTGAAAGGAAAAGGGGGTTACTGAACCCAGCCGGTGTACTTCTCGCCGAAGACCGACCGGCGCTGCGTCTGGCCCTTGCCGGGGCCGAGCGCGGCGTTCGCGGCCCGCACGAGCCAGGCGTTGATCGAGAGCATCTCCCGGTTCGCGGCCTCTTCGACGCGCTGCTTGAGCGCTTCGGGCAGCCGGAGGTTGACCCGGGCGACGGCGCCGTCGTCGATTTCCGGCGGAGGCGGCGGTGTTTCCCGCGGCGGCGGCTCGGGCGCGGCGGGCAGCGCGACGGCGAATTCGGCTTCGCGGCGGCGCAGGCGCACCTCGACGGAGCCGGGCGCGAGGTCGCGGGTGATTTCGTCGGCCGCCGCGGAAAGGGCGTCGAGCAGGGTGAGCCGGATCGCCGATTCGAGCGGCGCGGTGAGCCGCTCGGCCAGGGCGACGGCTTCCTCGCCCGCCGCTTCGGCGGCGACCGCGAGCTCCCGGCGGAGTTCGTCCACGAAGGGCGTCAGGTCCATGGCACAACTATGGCGCCATAGTGGTGCCACGACAACCCTGAAATGGCACCCTTAGGGGTCAAAGTGGCGTCAGTGCAGGTCAGGAGGGTTCGATGCGCTGCAGGAGCTCGTCCAGGAAGCCGCACGCCTCGGCGGCCGCCCGCTCCGCGTCCTGCTCGGCGATGGCGCGGGCCAGTCCTTCGTGGCCGATCTCGGGCACGTGCTCGGCGCCCGGCGTGATGCTGGACGTCGCCGCGACGCTGGCCGTGATGACCTCGGTCAGCCCGCGGTAGAGCTCGGTGAGCAGCCGGTTGTGGCCGGCGCGGACGACGGCGCAGTGGAACTCCGCGTCCGTGCGCGCGAAGTCCTCCCAGCGCCCGTCGCGCAGCTCGGTCTCCCGGCGGGACAGCAGGGCCCACAGCTCGGCGACCTCGTCGTCGGTGCGCTCGGCGGCGGCCAGACGGGCGCCTTCGACCTCCAGGGTGCGCCGGACCTGCAGGACTTCGCGCAGCTCCGACCCGCAGAGCCGCCGGATCGCGCCGGAGACCTCGCTGGTGGCGCGCACGTACGTGCCGTCGCCCTGCCGGACCTCCAGTAGGCCGGTGTGGGCGAGCGCGCGCACGGCTTCGCGGACGGTGTTGCGCCCGACGCCGAGCTGGTCGACGAGCTCGGCTTCGGTGGGGATGCGTTCGCCGATCGGCCATTCGCCCTGCGTGACCGCGGTCCGCAGCTGGTCGATGACCTGGTCGACGAGGCCTGCTCGCCGGGTGGTGGCCAGAGGCACAGTGTTATCCCTTCATCCAATCATCCTACGTATGCGATAGTAGCCTCTATGCGCGTCGAACACCGTGAATCCGGCCTCGAACCCGAACTGGACGGCGCCGTGGAGTTCCGCGCCCCGGGCGTGGTCGCCGGCGGGGCGCTGCTGGCGATCGCGGTGGTGCTCACCGCCCTCAACCTGCGCCCGGCCATCACCGGCGTCGGCCCGATGCTCGCGGAAATGCGCCAGGACCTGGGGACTTCCGGGGTCTGGGCCGGCGTGCTCACGACGTTGCCGACGCTGTGCTTCGCCGGCGCGGGGCTGGCCGCGCCGCTGCTCGCCCGCCGGGCCGGCATCGGCGCCGCCATCGCGATCGCGTTGGGCACGCTCGCGGCCGGGCTCGTGCTGCGCGTGCTCGACGGCCCGGCCGTGGTGCTCGGCGGGACTCTCGTGGCCACCGCGGGCATCGCCCTGATCAACGTGCTGATCCCGGTGGTCATCAAGGACTCCTTCCCGGCCCGCATCGGCGTC
>NZ_JAAGNB010001375.1:0-5267 GCF_010550475.1 Amycolatopsis sp. SID8362 | reverse complement strand
CACGCGGCCGACGTTGGCCGGTCCGCCGACCGGGGCCGGACTCCACCCAGGGCCACCGACGCCGACGGGCAGTGCTGTGGTGGGCGGCCAGCAGGCGCCGGGCCTGTACTCCGGCCAGCCTGGCCAGCCCGCGATGGGCCCGCCGACCGGGCCGTACCCGGGACCGCCGACGGGTCCGCAGCCCGTCCGGTTCACCGGCCCGTCCGGCAAGCTCGCCCCGGCCGCGCCCGGCCCGCCGAAGGCGCAGCGGAACCGGTGGATCGCGCTGTGCGCCGCGCTGGCGGGCGTCGTCGTGGTCGCGCTGGTGATCACCTACGTGGTGACCAGGGACAACACCCAGACGGCCGGCCCCGGCCCGCGCATCCCGACGACCGTCTACTCGACCCCGCCACCCTCGACACCGGAGCCGTCACCGTCCACTTCGGAATCGAAGCCCGCGCCCGACAGCAAGCTTTTCGACGCGCTTCCCGCGGTCTACAAGCAATACACGTGCGTCCCCGCGGCCGCACCACCCGGCACGGCCGCCGCAGCCGAGTGCACGGACTCGAACGTCGGCGACGTCAAGATCGGCAACGTGGTGTTCCAGCAGCCGACCGGCGCGAGGTTCCTCCGCTTCCCGGACGCGGCGGCGATGGACGCGTTCTTCCAGGACATCGTGAAGACGCAAGGACTCACCCGCAACGACGCCCAAGGCGCGTGCCGGCCGGACAAGTACCCGAAGATCTGGGGCACGTACTACCGCGCGGAGGTCCCGAACCCGGTCCCGGGCGAGTACCTCACGTGCTTCCTCGGCGACCCGGCCCAGCTGGTGTGGACGGAGAAGCAGACGCTGGTGGCGGGCATCCTGCTTTCCACCAAGGTGACGACCAACGACGAGCTGGACAAGCTCTACCAGTGGTGGAACACCGAAGTCCTGTCGGAGATGCCGAAGAACTGAAGAAGGGCCCGCGGTTTCCCGCGGGCCCTCCTGGCGGCGTTACCGGGCCCCGCCGCCCATGTACTGCGGATCCGGTTGCGGTAGCTCCATCACCGGCTGGCTCGCGTCCATGATGTTCTTCATCGCGCCGAACCACGTCCGCGCCGGAGCCTTGCCACCGAAGATGTTCCCCCCGCCGCCGCAGACGCGGACGTTGCCCGGGCCGGCGTCGCAGATACCGCCCTGGCCGCCGCCGAACTTGAAGGTCATCGCCGCGCCCGCCAGCTGCGGGGTGCCGCCGACGAACGCCGCCGAGACGTTGCCCTGGGTCGTGCCCGTCTTGCCGATCATCGGGCGGTTCCAGCCGACGTCGGCGGCGGCCTTGGCCGACGTGCCGCCCGGCTGGTCGTCCTTGCTCATGCCGACGGCGAGGGTGTTCGCCAGGCCTTCGGGCACGGCCTGCTCGCACGGCGCTTCCTTGACCGGCACCGGCTGGCCGTTGCGGTCGCTGACCCCGGCGATCGGGGTCGGCGGGCACCAGACGCCGCCGGAGAGGAGCGTCGCGGCGACGTTGCCCATCTCCAGGCCGCTCACCGGGCTGAACCCGAGCGTGAACGCGCCGTAGCCCGGGCTGTTCCCGTTGGGACCGTACGCCTCCGCCTGGCTCTGGCTCTTGCCCTTGACGTTCGGGTCGACCGGGCCGCCGCCGGTGTTGCTCGCCATCGTGTCGCGCAGGCCGAGCCGCCTCGCCATGTCGATGGCCGGGCCGGTGCTGCCGAGCTTGTCCTCCAGCGCCACGAACGTCGTGTTCGGGGACGTCGCCAGCGCGGTCTGGAGCGTCGCGTTGGCGCCCACCCGGCTGTAGTCGCCCGCGTTGCCGACGCAGTACCAGTACGTGGCGGGTTTCCCGGTCGGCGTGGTGCTGCAGCCGCCCTTGCCGGTCGAGAACACGTGCGACGTGTAGGAGTCCGGCATGTCGACCGGCGAGTAGATCCCCGCGATGCCCTTGTCGAGCACGGCCGCCGACGTGAAGATCTTGAACGTCGACCCCGCGCCGCCGGTGTTGTAGACGCCCGCGGGCAGCGCGTACGTCGTCTGCCCGGCGTCCTGGTCCTGGCCGTAGTCGCGGTTCGCGGCCAGCGCGACCACCTCGTGCCGGTTCTTGCCCGGTCTGATCAGCGACAGCGTGTTCGCGACGTACTTCTGGGTCTTGTCGACCTGCGCTTCGGCCGAGACCTTCGCCTCGTGATTGGCGCGCTCGTCCAGCGTGCTCTTGATCGTGTAGCCGCCGGTGTAGAGCTGGTCCTTCGTCATCCCGGACTTGAGCAGGTAGTCCTCGACGTACTGGCAGAAGAACCCGGCCTCCGGGCCCGCGCCGATGCAGTTGGCCGGCGGCTTCGCCGGGAAGTCCGGGACCACGCCCAGCGGCTCGCCCTTGAAGCGGTCGGCGTCGGCCTTCGCCAGCTTCTTGTTCTCGACCATCCGGTCGAGGACCAGGTTGCGGCGTGCGGTCGCCTTGTCCGCGTGCTTCCACGGGTCGTTGTTGATCGGGTTGTTCACCAGGCCGGCCAGCAACGCGGCCTGCGGCACGGTCAGCTTCTCCGGCGTGGTGTTGAAGTACGCGTGCGCGGCGGCGCCGATCCCGTAGATCTGCCGGGAGAACTCGACGATGTTGAGGTAGCCGGCGAGGATCTGCTGCTTGGTCAGCTTCGTCTCGAGCTGGATCGCGATCCGCGCTTCCTTGAGCTTGCGGGCGATCGACTGCTCCTGGGCCTTCTTCTGGCCGACCTGGTCGGTCCGGTAGACGACGTTGATCAGGTAGTTCTTGACGTACTGCTGGGTCAGCGTCGAGGCACCCTGGGTGTCCGCGCCGGTGCTGTTGCTGACGGCCGCGCGCAGGGTGCCCTGCCAGTCGACGCCGTGGTGGTCGTAGAACCGCTTGTCCTCGACCGAGACCAGCGCCCACTTCATGGCTTCGTTGATCTGGGTCTCGTTGACCGGCAGCCGGTACTGGTCGTACAGGGTCGCGATCGGCTTCCCGGTGCTGTCGGTGACCGTCGTCACCAGCGGTGGCGGGATGTCGGCGAGGTCCGACGACGTCTTCTCCACCGTCTCGCTGGCCTGGTTGGACATGACACCGGCCGCCCCCACGACCGGGAAGAGCATGCCGGCGACGAGCACCCCGGCGAGCAGGCAGAGGCCGATGAGCTTGAACAAACCATCCGCTTTTCGCACGAGGGCCAGGCTACCCGGAACGAGTCAGGCGACGGTGACGCCCTGTCTCCGCAAGTGTGAATTCAGTGACAAAACCGACCCCCTTCAGTGACATCTGGTAACGGAAGGCATTCTAGGTCTCGACGGGGGGAACCGAAGGCCCCTACAGTCCGTCAACGTCTCACGAAGAAAAGCCGTCGGATGGATCAACGCGAGTGGGAGCTCGCCTGCTCCGTTCGGCGGCACCGGCACCGGGGAGGTGCCCGGGTAACCGACGTGAGCTGAGGGAGACACGCTCGCGGGGGCAGAGAGCGCAGTGCCTTTCCCCGCTGGTGCGTCGATCACCAGGGTAGGGAGCTGGGGGTATGGAAACCAACCAGTCGAGCTGGCGAATCAACGCGTCCTGCCGGGACGCCGATCCGGACGGCCTGTTCGTCCGGGGTGCCGAGCAGAACCGGGCCAAGGCCGTGTGCCTGGGCTGCCCGGTCCGCACGGAATGCCTCGCCGAAGCACTCGACGGCCGCATCAACTTCGGGGTCTGGGGTGGCATGACCGAACGGGAACGGCGGGCGTTGCTGCGCCGCCGCCCCGACGTGGAGAGCTGGGCGGACCTGCTGGAAGCGGCCAAGCGCGACGCGCTGGAGCGGGTCGAGGTCGGCTGAGGCCCGGCACGAACGCCGTGAATGACTCATTCATGTCGCCGGACGACATGAATGAGTCATTCACGTCATCTGGCGACGCGGCGAGTCAGCCGGCGAGCTTCACGCCGATGTCGCGCAGGCCGTCCAGGTCGTGCACGTCACCGGCCAGCGCGGGCACCCGGGCCAGCGCCACTTCGGGGTGCGCCCGGGTGAACCGCGCGAGCAGCCGCTCCTCGCGCGCGGCCAGGTCGACGCGGTCGGCGTGCAGCCGCAGCACCGCCTCGGCCAGCGGCGCGTTCTGCAGCGTCTCGGCCGCGGCCAGTGCCTCCGCGCCCGACAGCGACGCCAGCACCGGGTGCGTCCGGTTCGCGATCAGCCCGGCCAGCGGCATCGACTCCGACGACAGCCGCTCGACGAAGTAGGACGCCTCGCGCAGCGCGTCCGGCTCCGGCGCGGCCACCACGAGGAACGACGTCCCGGACGAGCGCAGCAGCTCGGCCGTCTTGCGGGCGCGCTCGCGGAAGCCGCCGAACATGCTGTCGAAGGCCTGCATGAACGCCGACGCGTCGGTCAGCAGCTGGCCGCCGATGATCGTCGACACCGCCTTGGCGAACATCGAGAACCCCGCGTTGACGACCTTGCGCAGGCCCCAGCCGCCGGCCTTCGCCGGGCCGGTCAGGAGGCGGATCATCCGGCCGTCCAAAGCGGACGACAGCCGCGTCGGCGCGTCCAGGAAGTCCAAAGCGGACCGGCTCGGCGGGGTGTCCACGATGATCAGGTCCCAGTCGCCGGTCGCCGCGAGCTGGCCCAGCTTCTCCATCGCCATGTACTCCTGCGTGCCGGAGAACGACGTGGAAATGGTCTGGTAGAAGGGGTTCTTCAGCAGCTGCTCGGCGCGTTCCGGGCCGGCGTGCACGCGCACCATGTCGTCGAAGGTGCGGCGCATGTCGAGCATCATCGCCCACAGCTCGCCCTTGGGCTCGAACCCTTCGACCTGCACCTGCTTCGGGTGGTTGCCGAGTTCGCGCAGCCCAAGTGCCTGGGCGAGCCGGCGCGCGGGGTCGATGGTCAGCACCACCGTCTGCCGCCCGCGCTCGGCCGCGCGCAGGGCCAGCGCCGCGGCCGTGGTCGTCTTGCCGACGCCGCCGGAGCCGCAGCAGACGATCACGCGGCTTTCCTCGTCGTCGAGCATCGCGTCGATGTCGATGGTGGTCACACCCGCACCCCCTGGTCGGTCAGGGCCTCGGCCAGGTCGTAGAGGGCCGCGACGTCGACGCCGTCGGTCAGGTCCGGCAGTTCGAGGGTGGGCAGGTCGGCCTCGGCGAGCTGCTCGCGCGCCCGCTGCTCGGCGGCGACGCGCACGGCGTGCTCGACGGTCTCGTCGACCAGCGCGTCCAGGGTCTCCTGCGGCAGCTTCAGCCCGGCCGTCGCGAGCCCGTCGCGGACGCGGGAAGCGTCGACGCGGCCATCAGCGGCGGCGGTCACCGACCGCGCCG
>NZ_JAAGNB010001329.1:0-6178 GCF_010550475.1 Amycolatopsis sp. SID8362 | reverse complement strand
CAGTACGCCCCGCCCCCGCCGCCGCGCCGCGAGCCCCCGCGCCCGGCCGACGACTACCCGCCGTCCCGGCCGCCGCGCCGTCGCCGGTGGAGCTTCGGCAAGGTCATCGGCGCCCTGCTGCTGGTCTTCGTCGTCTTCCTCGCCGGCATCTGGGTCTACCTGGAGTTCTCGATCAAGCGCGTCGACGCGCTCGCCGACTACTCCGGCCGCCCGGTCGCCGCGTCCGGCACCAACTGGCTGATCGTCGGCTCGGACAGCCGTGAGGGCCTGACGGCCGAGGACGAGGAGCGGCTTGCCACCGGTGACGTCGCCGCGGCAGGCGGCGGGCAGCGCACCGACACGATCATGGTCGCGCACATCCCGGACAACGACACCAAGCCGACGCTGCTGTCGCTGCCGCGCGACTCCCAGGTGAAGATCCCGGGCCACGGCACGAACAAGATCAACGCGGCGTTCTCCCTCGGCGGCCCGAAGCTGCTCGCGCAGACCGTCGAAGGCGCCACCGGCCTGCACCTCGACCACTACGCGGAAGTCGGCTTCGGCGGGTTCGCCAAGATCGTCGACGCGATCGGCGGCGTCGACATGTGCATCGACAAGGACATGAACGACACGATGACCGGCATCAGCATCAAGGCCGGCTGCCAGTCGCTCGACGGCCGCTCCGCGCTGGGCTTCGTCCGCATGCGCCACAGCGACGCGACCCCGCGCTCGGACCTCGACCGCGTCGCCAACCAGCGCAAGTTCATCGGCGCGCTGGTGAGCCAGATCGCGAGCCCGGGCACGCTGCTCAACCCGTTCGACTTCTTCCCCCTGCTGTCCTCGGCGCCGGACGCGCTGACGATGGATTCGGGCGACCACGTCCACAACCTGGCCGGCCTGGCGATCGCGATGCGCGGCATCTCCTCGGGCGGCGTCGTGACGACGACGGTGCCGGTGACGAGCGCGTCGGCGGAGAACTGGGACAAGAACAAGTCGAAGCAGCTGTTCGACGCGCTGAAGAACGACAGCGAAATACCGGACAGCGTCATCGTCAGTTAATTCACGCGCGCTCGATCCTCGGCCGGGGCACCATGGAGACATGGAGACCCCGGCCGAGACGTATCGCGTGGACGAATTCACCTTGGCCCGCTGGCAGTTCGCCGACGGGCCCGAGCTGACGGCGACCGTCGACGGGTCCCTCGGGCACATCGGCGCGTGGATGATCTGGGCGTCCGGGGGCTACTCGGCCGACGACTCCGCCGAATTCCTGAAGCGCACCAGGGAGAACTGGGAGAGCGGCGAAACGCACGACTTCGCCGTCCGCGTCGACGGCTCGCTCGCGGGTGCCATCGGGATCATGGCGCGCGAAGGCGGCGTCGAGATCGGGTACTGGCTCGCGCAGCCCTACACCGGGCGCGGCCTGATCACCCGGGCCGCCGCTTTCCTGACGGCGGAGGCGTTCCGGCTCGGGGCGGGCTACGTCGAGATCAAGCACGACGAGCTGAACGTCCGAAGTGGAGCGGTGCCCGCGCGCCTCGGCTTCACGAAGGTGCGCGAGGAACCGGTGGAGAAGCCGCTGGCACCGTCGTGCGCGGGTACCAACCACGTCTGGCGCAAGGAGAAGCCGTGAACTGGGTGACCGATCCGGGGCACCGGTGGCTGTGCGAGCGACGCCAGGTCGCGAGCCGGGCCGAGCGACGCGGGAACCGCGCCGAGGTCCACGAGTACGGGCGGCGCCGGCGCGACCGGCCGCGGGGGTGGCCCTCGGGCGGGGTGCGCCGGCCGCCGGGCTGGCCGCCGCGCGGGTGGCGCCGCTGAGGCTCAGGACACCTTGTCGCGCTCCCGCAGCACCTTGAGCGCCTGGTCGGCGTGGACCGTGAAGTTCAGCTCGCTCTTGATCTTCTCGAGCACTTTGCGGTCCTCGCCGATCACGAAGGTGACGCGCTTGGCGTGCAGCGGCAGGAGTTTCCGCCAGACACCGAACTGCTTCGCGACCTCGCCGTCCACATCGGACAGCAGCGGGTAGTCGAAGCCGTGGGCCTCGGAGAACTGCCGCTGCTTGGTGACGCCGTCCGGGCTGATCCCGATCCGGTGCGCGCCGACCTCGGCGAACTCGGCGGCGAGGTCGCGGAAGTGGCAGCTTTCGGCGGTGCAGCCGGTGGTCATGGCGGCGGGGTAGAAGAAGAGCACGACCGGCCCGGTGGCCAGGAAATCCGACAGCGTGCGGTCGGCCCCCCGCTCGTCGGGCAGGGTGAAGTCGGGGGCGAGGTCTCCGGCGTCCATGGACGTCCTTTCTCGTCGGCGGCAGAACCCATCCTGCCGGTCCTTCGGAGCCACCCCGCGACCGGCTTGGTCCCAGCGCGGGTCAGGGGGCCGGGTGCCGCGCGATCAGCTCGTCGACCTCGTCGCCCGTCGCCGAGTCCGCCACGAACGGGCCTCGCGCCGCCAGGACGCCCAGCTGGCGCAGGCGGGCCGCCTGCTCGTGGGTGCGGACGCCCTCCGCGCCCACCCGCAGCTTCAGCTCGCGGGCGCGGGTGATCAGCTGGGTCAGGTGCCGGATGTCCGCCTCCGCCGGCTCGTCCGCGTCGAGCGCGTCGACCACCGGGCCGGACAGGATCACGTGGCGGATCGGGAGGCGGTGCTGGGGGATCAGCTCCAGGTCCGCTGAGCCCGAAATCGTCAGTACCAGCTGCGCGCCGAGGTCGGACAGCACCGCGAACGACTCCAGGACCTCGCCGCCCGGGTCGAGGACCGAGTCGCGGTCCGTGCACAGGCGCAGGGCCTTCGCCGGCAGCTCGTGCTTGTCCAGCTGCTCCTTGACCAGCAGGACCAGGTCCGGGTCGATGGCCAGCCGCGTCGGCAGGCGGACGCAGACGTCGGGAGCCGCGTCGCCGAAGCGGGTGTGCCAGCGGGCCGTCGCGGCCAGTGACTCGGCCAGGAGCCAGCGGCCGAGCGGCACCGTCATGCCCGTCGTCTGGGCCAGCGGGTAGAACTCGTCGGAGCTCAGCTCGCCCTTCTCCGGGTGGTTCCACCGCAGTCCCGCGTTGACCGCGGCGAGCTCGTCGGTGCGGGCGAGCCGGACCGTCGGCTGGTAGACGAGCGAGAACTCGCCGTTCTCCAGCGCGCCGGCGATGACCGCGCCGAGCTGGTAGCGGCCGCGGTCGCGGGCGTCCAGCTCCGGGTCGAACAGCATCCACTGCGCCTTGCCGGCCTCCTTGGCCCGGTGCAGCGCGATTTCCGCCGCGCGCAGCAGCTCGGCCGCGCCGCCCTCGACGGCCGCGCGCACCACGATGCCCGCGCTCGCGCTGACGCCGATGCCGTGCCCGCCGAGGTAGATCGGCTCGTTGAGGTCCTCCAGCGCGCGCTCGACGAGGTTGACGACCTCGGTGGCGGCCAGCTCACCGCGCAGCAGCACCGCGAAGCCGTCGCCGGACAGCCGCGCGACGAACCCGCCGTGGTGCCCGGTGAAGACCGCCGACAGCTTGCCCGCCACCCCGCGCAGCACCTGGTCGCCGACACCGGCGCCGAGGCCGTCGTTGATCACCTTGAAGCCGTCGACGTCGAGGTAGATCAGCGCGATGTCGTCGCGCGCACCGGCGCCGAGCGCGGCTTCCAGCGTGGTCGTGAACGACGACGCGTTCGGCAGCCCGGTCAGCGGGTCGTGCACGTTCTGGTGCAGCAGCCGTTCCTGCAGCAGGTGCAGCTCGTTCGCGTCGGACACCATCAGCACCGGGTAGACCGACCCCGGCTTGTCCCCGGGCAGCCTGGCGAGCGTGACGTCGGTCCAGAGCTGCCCGTCCTCGGCGTGGTCGAGCAGCACCCGCTCCTGGTACCGCTCGCGCGCGGTGCGCACCTGCTCCAGCCCCGCCTTGAGCCGCGAGACGTCGTGGTCGGTGGAGCCGAGGTCCGTGAGGTGCCTGCGCCGCAGCTTTTCCGGCGAGCAGCCGAGCAGCTGGCCGAGCGCGAGGTTGGCCTCGACGATCTCGCCGTCGGGGTCGGCCAGCGCGATCCCCATCGGCGACGCGGCGTAGAGCGCGGAGAACCGCTGCAGCGCGCCGTCGTGCCGGGAGCCGGCGTGGTAGGCCGCCTCGTTCGCGACTTCCAGCAGGAGCGGCTCGAGCTCCTCCGGGGGAAGTGTTACTCCTTTGGTGTCGGCCAACGTCGCCGCCCACCGGCGGGCCACGTCCAGCAGTCCTGGCGCGGCTCCGGGCTCAGGCACACTCCACCTCTTCACGCGCAGGTCAGGCCAGTTCAGCCACGGTGCCAGGGGGTGTCCAGCCACACCGGGTACCCCTCGCCCGCGACCGATGCCACGCCATCATGCGGGTAACGGGGTGTCTACCGGCTGAACGAGTGAACGAGTGTCCACATGAGGTGACATCTTGTCACGGCGTGTATGCCATGGTAGACGCAGCCCGCGTCAGCGAGGGGTCAACCGCACCGGTAAACCGTCGGCGGGGACCGGCAACGACACGTAGTCCCACTTCGCGGTGTAACTCTCCGGAACCGACCAGCGGTGGGCGCGGAGCATTTCGTGCATCAGCAACTTCACCTCGAGACCGCCGAAGTGGAGCCCGATGCACTTGTGCGCGCCGCCGCCGAAGGGCATCCACGCCATCCGGTGCGACTTGTCCTCGCGACGCGGCTCGGCGAACCGCTCCGGGTCGAACTCGAAGGGGTTCGTCCAGCACTCCGGCGTGAAGTGGTTGATCGTCGGCGACACCCCGACCAGCGTGTTCGCCGGGATGTAGTGCCCGAGCACCTCGGTGTCCTTGACCGTCTGGCGGGTCAGCGACGGCACCGGCGCGACCAGCCGCAGCGCCTCCTTCATGACCAGGTCGAGCGTTTCGAGCTGGTCCACGGCGTCGATGTCGAGGACGTCGTCGCCCAGCGCGAGGGACTCCGCGCGGGCGCGCTCCTGCCACTCCGGGTACTTGGCCAGGTAGTAGGCCATGGCGCTGCTGGTGATGGTGGTCGTGTCGTGCGCGGCCATCATCAGGAAGATCATGTGGTTGACGATGTCGGTGTCGGTGAAGCGGTCGCCGTCCTCGGTGGTGGCGTGGCAGAGCGCGGAGAACAGGTCGTCGCCGTCGGAAGCCCGCTTGGCGGGGAGGTTCTCGCCGAAGTAGCGCTCGAGGACACGCCGCCCGTGCAGGCCCGCCGACCAGCGCCCGCCGGGCACGGGGAAGCGCACGAACGCGGTGCCGGCGCGCACGGAGCTGACGAACGCGCGGTTGATCCGGTGCGCGTCGGCGCCGCTGCGCATGCCCATGAACACGCGCGTCGCGACGTCGAGCGTGAGCTGCTTGAGCGCCCAGTACAGCCGCGGGCGCCCGCTGGAATCCCAGCTCGCGACGCCTTCGCGCAACGCGGGGCCCATCTCGTTGACGTAGCCGGTCAGCCGCTGCCGGGTGAAGGCCTCCTGCATGATCCGGCGGTGCAGGTGGTGCTCGCCGAAGTCCATCAGCATCAGGCCGCGCTCGAAGAACTTCTCGATGAAGAACTTCCAGCCCTCCTGCGAGAACGCCTTGTCCTTGTTGACGAGCGCGATCTGGGTGGCTTCCGGCCCGGACAGCGCGACGATCTTGCGCCCGAAGCCGGCGGTCCAGGAGACCGGGCCGTAGAGCTCGTGGCGGCGGAGGCCGAACGCGGGGCCGAAGCGCATCATCTCGAGCATGTGCCCGACCACCGGCGGGCCTTCGTCGCCGAGCACCGGCTTGAGGCCGCTGCCCGCGGGCGGCGTCGCGAGTTCCTTGACCGGCCAGCGCGACCGCAGCCAGCGCTCGTCGACGCCGCGGGGGAGGGGGAGCGCGGTCAAGGGCGGCACGCGTTCGCGCAGTGCTTCGGTGGCTCGGCTCACGGTGCTCGGCAAAGTGACCATCTCCCCGTCGAGATCGGCTACCCCTCCACGATGCACCCTTGTTGACGGTCTGACAACACCTGGGCCGCCGTCTTTTCGGGTGGTCGGTGCTTCCGCACCGCACTCGGGTTGACGCCGCGGACCCGCTTGAACGCCGCGCTGAACGCGAACGGGTCGGCGTACCCGACTTCGCGCGCGACGGCCGCGACGCTCACGCCGTCCCGCTCGCGGAGGAGATCGGCCGCCAGCGTCATGCGACGCCGGGTGAGGTAGGTCAGCGGCGGTTCGCCCACCAGCTCGGCGAAGCGCTTGGCGAGCGTCGAGCGCGACACGCCGGCC
>NZ_JAAGNB010001276.1:0-3937 GCF_010550475.1 Amycolatopsis sp. SID8362 | reverse complement strand
CGCCCCGCCGCCGGCCGCGGCTGGCGGACGGCGATCACGCTGACGCCGACCGCGATGCGCTGGCTGGAGTCCACCGGCGCGCTGGCGGAGGTCGCCGCGTGCACCGACCTGCCGGTGCGCAGCGTCTCCCGGCTGCCGGGGGAGCCGCGGCCGCACCCGGACCCGGAGGTTTTCCTCTTCGCGCCGGCGTCGGCCAACTCGGTGGCGAAGCTGGCGCTGGGCATCGCGGACAACCAGGCCCTGACGGTGCTCGGCGACGTGCTGGGCGCGCCGGGGATCACGATCGTGGTGGCCTACCAGATCCAGGACACCCGGGTGCACCACCCGGCGTGGCAGCGCCACCTCGACACCCTCGCGGGCGCCGGGGTGACGCTGCACCGGCTGGACCTCCGGCGGCCGTGGACCGAGGCCCTCGACCTGCTGCCCTGACCCCCCCGGGCCGCGGGGGCGCCCCCGTTTTCCACGCTACCCGCCACCACCGACAATTCCGGGCCGGGCTACGAGCACACCGCCGCGTCGGCCGCCGCCAGCAGGTGGGCGTTCGTGTCCGCCGGGGTCGGGTTCTCGTTCAGCACCACCGTCACCCGCCGCCCGTCCGGGCCCACCCCCGCCAGGTTGGTGAAGCCGATGATCCCGCCTTCGTGGCCCCAGAACTCGCCGCACGACACCGGGATGCGGCCCAGGCCCAAGCCGTAGCCCGCGCCCGGGACGCCGAGGTCGGCCGGGACCGTGCGGCGCATCTCCGCCAGCTCGGCCGGGCGCAGGAGCCGTCCGCTCAGCAGCGCGCCGTAGAAGCGGTCGAGGTCCGCCGGGGTCGAGACGAGCCCGCCCGCCGCGCCGGCGATGGTCGCGTCGAAGTCGCTGAAGTCCACCAGCCTGCCGCCGATCGGCGCGTACCCGACGGCGTGCGGCGCGGGCAGCTTCTCGTCGCCTCGCCGGGGAAGGTACGTGTCGCGCAGGCCCAGCGGGCGCGTGATCCGCTGACTGAGGAGGTCGGCCAGCGCGTGTCCCGTCACCCGCTCGGCGAGCATCCCCGCCACGATGTAGTTCGTGTTCGAATACGACCAGCCCGCGCCGGGCGGGAACAGCGCCGGGTGCTTCAGCGCCATCGCCACCAGCTCGGCCGGCTCGGCGCCGCGGTGGCGCAGGGCTTCCGGGTCGGACTGGTCGAGGTCGGCGGTGTAGTTGTAGAGCCCGCTCGTGTGCTGGAGCAGCTGCCGCACGGTGATCCGCCGGTCCGGGAGCAGGCCCGGCAGGTAGCGCTCGACCGGCGCGTCCAGCTTCACGCGGCCCTCGCCGACGAGCTGCAGCACGACCGTCGCCACGAACGTCTTCGTGACGCTGCCCGCGCGGAAGGAACCGTTGCGCGGGAACGGTTTCCCGGTGGCGACGTCCCCGGTGCCGCTGCGCGTGACCCGCGTCCGCGGGCCGTCCTGGACGACCGCCGCCGCGCCCGGAACGCCGTCCTGGGCGGTCAGGACGTCCAGGCGCTCCTGCACCGAACCGGTCGCGAACGCCGGTGCCGCAGTGGTGGCGGTGAGCAGCGCGACGAGCGTGCCGGCGGTGGCGATCCGCAGTGACTTCCGCATGAGAAACCCCCTGGTGTCTTGGTGTTCCCCACGCTAGGGACACCGGACACCAGGGGGAATCGGGGAGACCACCGGAAAAACCCGGGGGTGCACCCCACCACTCAGCGCAGCTTCAGCGCCCGCTTCAGGGTGCCGAACAGGTCCGTCTGGTTGGTCAGCCCGACGATGTTGGCCGCTTGCGGGCCGAGGCCCGCGATGCGCACCTGGGTACCGGTGTGCGACTGCGAACCGCCGGCTTCCGCGGTGCCGTAGGCCAGGGTCATGTTCGCGCCCTCGTTCGTGACGAGCGTCGCGGTCAGGCCCGGGGTCGCCGTCGGCTCGACGATCTGGCTGCTGTGGCCGTGGTCGGCGGTCACCAGCACCAGGGTGTCGGGGTGGCTGCGGGCGAACGCCGTACCCGCCGCGATCGCCGCGTCGAAGTCGACCGTCTCGCCGATCTGGCCGCACGGGTCGGCCGCGTGGTCCTGCTTGTCGATGCTCGCGCCCTCGACCTGCAGGAAGAAGCCCTTGTCCGCGCGGCGGTCGTCGAGCAGCTCGAGGGCCTTGCGGGTCTGGTCGGCCAGCTTCGGCTGGGCCGCCGGGAGCTTCGGGTTCGGGGTGCAGCGGGTGGGCGCGGTGCCGCCGTGGACGGCCGCCGGCCCGGTCCAGTTGACCGGCATGTTGCCGTCGGCGAACAGGCCCAGGACCGGCTTGCCCGGCTTCGCCGCGGCCAGGTCCGCCGCGGTGTTCACGACTGCGTAGCCGGCCGCCTTCGCTTGCTCCAGCACGGTCTTGCCCTTGAACTTGCCGGCCGTCACGGACTGGTTGAAGTACTTCGCGCCGCCGCCCAGCAGGACGTCGGGGCGGGTCTGCACCAGCTGCTCGGAGATCGAGCCGAGGCCGCCGTTCTCCTTGGCGTTCTTCGCGCACTTCGCGGTCGTCTCGACCGGGCCCTTGCAGTCGCGGCTGACGACGTGCGAGCCGAGCACGGCCGGGGTCGCGTCCTGGACCTCGGCGGTGGTGACGTCGCCGGTGCGCAGGCCGCTGCGCTTGGCGATCTCGAGGATCGTCGGGACGTCGTTGCCGTACGCGTCGACGGAGATCGCGCCGTTGTAGGTCTTGGTGCCGGTGGCCCAGCCGGTGCCGGACGCCGCCGAGTCGGTCACGTAGTCCGGCTTGGCCGGGTTGTCCCGCTCGACCGCGTACGTCGTGTAGTCGCCGGTCAGCGGCAGCTCGTCCATGGCGAGCCGGCCCGCGGCGCCGCGCTCGTAGTTGCGGGCGGCGGTGATCTCCGACTGGCCCATGCCGTCGCCGATGAACAGGATCACGTTGCGGGCGTGCCCGCCCTGGATCGCGGCGCGGACGTCGTTCGTGCGGTCACCGGTGCCCGCCGACGAGCGCGCGTCGGCGGTGCCGGAGCCGTTGGTGGCCAGTGCGACGGGGGCGGCGGCGACCAGCGCGGCGCCGAGCGCGCCCGCGACCAGCCACCGGCGGCGGCCGGCGAACAGCGAAGCCATGGTTCTCCTCATATGGGGGACTTCGGGGGTTTTCGGCCCGGATTTCGGGCATGGCCCATTAGTCCCCGTGCATGTGTGCCGCGCAGGGCCGCGGGGTGACCGCCGGGTGGCCGCTGATCGAACTCCTGGCTTCGCGCGGGTGACCGGGAGCACGTCGGTTATTGACCGGCCAGATGTCCCGGCCGGACGACGCCCGATTCGTACGCGATGACCACCGCCTGGCTGCGGTTGCCCGCGCCGAGCTTGGCGAAGATGTTGCCCACGTGGGTCTTCACCGTCTCCAGGCTGATCACCAGCGCCGCCGCGATGTCCTGGTTGGACAGTCCGCCGGCGATCAGCCGGAGCACCTCGGCTTCGCGCCGGGTAAGCGTTTTCGCCGCCCGCGCGTACCGCCCGCCCGGCGGCCGCGCGGTCACCAGCCGCCGGATCGCCTCGGGGAACAACAGCGAGTCCCCGGTCGCGACGGTCCGGACGGCGTGCGCGATCTCCTCCTTGCGCGCCCGCTTCAGCAGGAACCCGCTGGCCCCGGCCAGCAGCGCTTCGTGGACGTAGTCGTCGTTGTCGAACGTTGTGACGACCAGGATCTTCGGCGGGTCGTCGAGCGCGGCGAGCACTGCCCGGGTGGCCTCGATGCCGTCGGTGCCGGGCATCCGGACGTCCATCAGCACGACGTCCGGCCGGCTCCGGCGCACCTCGGGCAGCACCTCGCCACCGTCGGCGGCCTCGCCGACCACGCTCAGGCCCTGCTGCTCCAGCAGCGCCCGCAACCCGGCGCGGACCAGCGGTTCGTCGTCGGCGAGCAGCACCGCCGGCGTCATGCGCGCGCCCGCAGCGGGATGGTCGCGCGCAACC